>CAYSMU010000503.1:0-2642 GCA_964432145.1 uncultured Chloracidobacterium sp. | reverse complement strand
TTCGCTGATCGGTCTGATAGAGACGAACATACATCTGTTCGGTGTCACCGGCGACGACAGCCCACGAATTCGGCTGTTGGGAACCGACCAACTTGGCCGCGACCGGTTTTCCCGTCTTCTGTATGCGATCAGGTTTTCGCTGATCGTCAGCCCGCTGGGAATGCTACTGGCGTGCCTGCTCGGCATCATTATTGGGTCGGTCAGCGGCTATTCGCACCGCTCCATTGACGGAGCGATCATGGCTGTCGCCGATACTATGATATCGCTGCCGACGCTGATCTTGATACTCGCAGCCCGGGCGGCATTCCCGCTCGAACTGCCGCCGTTCACGGCCGGTACCTTGCTGGTCGGGATCTTTGCCCTGACGGGCTGGGCTGAGATGGCCCGCCTGACCCGCGGCCTCGTCGTATCGGTCAAAGAGCGCGAATTCATCGTTGCGGCCCGCTCGATCGGCGCTAGTGAAGCGGGCATCGTATGGCGGCATGTGCTGCCTAATATAGCTTCACCGCTTGTCATTCAGGCTACGCTTATCCTGCCCGCGTTTCTGCTCGCCGAGGTGGCCTTGTCGTTCCTCGGCGTCGGCCTGCAGGAACCGGAGCCAACGCTTGGCAATATGCTCGCGGTCGCGGGCGACCTCACGCGGCTTCGCGATTCGCCCTTCCTGACACTCTCGCCGGCGGTTGCGATCTTCCTGTTCGTACTCGGCGTCAGACTGATCGGCTGGCATCGGACTAAAGGGCTGTCCGGAACACGCTAGTTCGCCGCAGAAAACCGTTTACATCCCGACAGCGATTGTGTATCATCGCAAGTGAATTTGCCCTTCACAGCAAGTTTGCAACTCAACCGATACATCTAACATCAATCCTCAGGCCGTGGTTTGTGCCCGAGTTGATTCGTTTTTGCCGGGACGGTTTTGGTCCTGGCACGCGTGGAGGAAATATGTGGTTTTCCAGCAGGGCGTGCAGAGTTGCCGCCGCAACAATTTTGGTCCTTGCAATGTCGGCTATCGCTTTTGCGGATACGATCAGGCTCAAGGACGGAAGTATCATCAAGGGCAAGATCGTAAGCTTTAGCAGCGGCAAGTTCATAGTCGCGATGGGGGAGGGCTCGCGTCGGCGTGAACTGACCTTCCTCGCATCCGAGATCGAATCTATACAGTTCGACACTCAGACAGCCTCGACGACTTCGTCGCCGGTTAATCAGAATGCGTCGTACCAGCAGCCGAGCGAGCCCGTTAAGGTTGTCTCAAATACCCCGATAAAGACAACGCCGTCTACATCTGCTCAGAAGATGAAGCCGATCGAATGGCGGGTCAAAGTACTGGCCGACAACACCGCAAACGGCTGGACCAACACCGGTTGGGTCGTAAAGGCCAACGCATTCGCATCAGCGGCGACGGTACGGTTTCGCTGGGCCGCGGCAAATCGTCTCCGCCGGCCGGAGTTCCATCGATCGCCGATGAACAGAAACTGCTGAAGAATGTCGCTACGGGAGCCCTGGTTGCGGTCATTGGTGACGACAACAATGATTTCATCTACATTGGGGCCGAGCGCGAGTTCGTAGCAACCCGTGACGGCGCTCTATTCCTCGGCATCAACGAGGGCAACCTCGACGATAATTCGGGTGCGTTCAGCGTAACGATCCAGATCATTCCGGACGACGGGGAATAACCTTGCGTCAATGTAATTCGATACGAAGGGGCCCTGCGAAAAGGCCCCTTTTCGCTATCGTATGTACGCATTCGGCGTCGGAATATCGCCATCCTTGCCAAACCTCGTAATGGTGAACGACCCCGTTGTGCTGTTCCTGATGAACCATATCCCGCCGTCGGGACGGAACACTGAGATGTCCATGATAGCGTCGCCATCGTAATCAGCGGGCACCGGAATATCACCGGGCACACCCCACTTGAAAAAGTAGTAGTCGATCGACGGGTCATCAAAATACCAGTAGCTGGTCGCCGGCCTGAACACTGCAACTTCATCACGCCCGTCGGCGTTGTAATCGCCCGGCACCGGCTTGTCGCCGTCCTGGCCAAATTTTACGCCTAACAGCCCTTCGGTCGATTGCGACAGATACCAGACACCGTCGGCCGGGCGGAAGATGCCGATGTCGGCCGTTCTATCACCGTCATAGTCGGCCACCGCCGGCACGTCGCCCGGCTGGCCGAAATCGACAGCTATCACGTCAAGGTTTGAACCGCTTAGCTCGATCCACCAAATGCCTTCGTCCGGCCGGAACACGGCAATGTCGGCCATACCGTCGCCGTCGTAGTCGGCCGGTACCGGCAGATCGTCAGGCAGGCCGAATTTCGAGACAAGGAATGTACCGTCGGAACTCTTGAGCGCATACCAGATGCCCTCGGCCGGGCGATACACCGCTATGTCAGTTTTCCCGTCGCCATCGTAATCGGCTGGAGTGATCCGATCCGTCGAAATGCCCCATTGCATCGCCTTAAAGCCCGCCGTCGATTGCTGCAGGTACCAGAACGTCTCCGACGGCCTGAATACCGACACCTCCGCCCGCCCGTCGCCGTCATAATCAAAAGCCACACGGTGGGCCGGCGGGGTCGGCGTTGGAGTCGGCGTCGGCGTCGGTGTCGGCGTTGGAGTCGGAGTTGGAGTCGGAGTCGGAGTTGGTGT
>CAYSMU010000502.1:0-2653 GCA_964432145.1 uncultured Chloracidobacterium sp. | reverse complement strand
GCACGTTGTGGTCAGTGATCAAAATACCGATACCTGATCTCTTCAGATAGAGAATGATCGCGCGGATGTCATCAATGGCAAGCGGGTCAATTCCGGCGAACGGCTCGTCAAGCAAAATGAACCGTGGCTCCGTGGCGAGACATCGAGCGATCTCAACGCGGCGTCGCTCGCCGCCGGAGAGTGAATCGCCACGAGTCTTCCGAACATGCGTAATATGAAATTCAGCGAGAAGTTCTTCGAGCCTTGCAAATCGGTCATGGCGTGCGAGATTCATCGTCTCTAAAACAGCCAGAATATTCTGTTCAGCGGTTAGCTTTCTGAAAACAGACGCTTCCTGAGGCAAATATCCCAGGCCAAGCCTTGCTCTCAGGTACATGGGCAGCCGCGTTACGTCGCGTCCGGCAAGAGTAATGGAACCCGCCTCGGTGAGTTCCAAGCCGACCAACATGTGAAATGTCGTGGTCTTGCCGGCGCCGTTCGCCCCGAGTATACCGACTATCTCACCATTTGAAACGCTGACACTGACATCGTCGACGACGCGTCGCCGGCCATATGTCTTCTGAAGGTGCGTGCCGACAAGCGATTCCGTCCCTGGTCCCGCTCCATTTGTTGCACTGTCGCTGAACGATTTATGAATACTCACTATTGGTTAGGTTTGGTCTTGTAAACGGTACGAATCCTGCCTGAGGGGTTTTCCCGCGATGCCCCCTGACTCGATAGACGCTCATTCTTGAGAAAGAAAGTAAGTTCTCCTCCCCTCATCGTACCGTTGGCTGAGTCCGTGACCTCTGCAGGATTGCCGCGAATTATTGCTGATTCGTCAACTGCCTGGTATTGAACCCAATCGCCTGCGGCTCTTCGTCCGGGCTGGGTGATCACAACGTTCTCAGTGGCAACCGTGCGGATAATCTCTCCGGTTTCAGATATCAGTACATCTGCTTCTCTTGCGGTAAGTCGATCAGTTCCCTGCCGTATATCAACATTCGCACCATACTTTAACACGCGGCTAGCCCGGTCGTAACGCATCGTACCCGCTGAAACAGAAACGGGTACGTTTGAAGCACCTCGCTGTCTAGCCTTTGCCGTGTACAACATGCTCTGAACCGCACCATCCGCATTAAATCGTCCGGCCGCCTGATCAATGAACAATCGGTCGGCGCGAACAAAGTTACTGTCCTGCCATGCACGTGCATTCGTTCGATAATCGGCGGTCTCGGCCTTATGGTCAAACTCAGCAGTTTCCGACGTGGCAAAAACCGGCTTGTCCGAGGCCGCAAACGGCGTCGCGTCTTTCATTTGACCACGGTTATAGTATGTCGTGCTGACCCCGTTCCGAAGATATGATCTATCGCGTCGGGTATCCCAATCGATCTCACCGGCCCTTGCCCTTGCCCTCGAGTCCCAAACAGTGGGTTCACCACCACGCAGCCTGACCACTTCATCCGACCGGGCGAAGGTGATCTGGCGTGAGACTGCGTTTCGATCGAGTTCGACAAATTTCGCGGAACCGTTTGCCTCGAACGTCTCAATGTCACCGGTCGATTCGCTGAACATAGCCGTGAGCCGGTCCGCCGAAAGTGTCTGATCTCCGCGCCCCGCTGCCCTCACCGTCGGGACACGTACGGCACGGGCCTTGGTACCGCCGGTGCATGAACGTGCACGGTTTCCGGTCGCAAAAAAATCACACTCGAAACGCGGGGCGTCGATCGTAACCGTATAATTCGCCGGTGACGGCGCATGCGGCACTACCTCGAGTTGTGCCTTGCCAACGGCCTCCGCCCGTACAATATCTTTGCCATTCGCAGAGAATATCGTCCTTACGGTGTCGGCGGTTACTCGTTTATCAGCCGCATCGGTACCGGTATTCGGGACGCTCAGATTGATCGTCGTTCTCCCATCGGTCCGCATCGCCTCGATAAGCCCTTCACTACGAAATGAAAGGCCGATCCCTTTGAGAGCGTCCATTCTTACCTTTGTGTACTTCGATCCGTCAACCGGTATCAGCTCAACGGTGCTGGTCCCGATAGCGTTGGCAGATCGCAAGACTCCGGAATCCTCAAAGAAGACATTCAGTTCGGGAGCACTTACCGTCGTCGAGCGTTCACTCGTTGTTTGTTTTGCGGTGGCATTACCGCGGACGACGGCATCCTTGAGTTTGTTTCCGAGTAGAAGATTCGCGAAGATCGCGTCCCCGGCGACATGATCCGGCCCCTGGCTGATCTGGGCATTTCCGGTAAGAGAGACCTTTCTGGAACCCTGTTCGAACACAACGTCAGTCGCCCGGATATCAGTTTGGGAGCCATTCGACGAGGTTACAATGTGCGAACCTTCCTTTAGTTCGAAGCAATCCGCCGGTTTGTCGTATTTGGCATAGCCCGCATCGATGACGGTCGCCGATTGGCCGGTTTCAGCCGTGGTAATATGCACTTTCTCGAAGATCTCAACGATCTTAAGAACTGGAGAAGTTCCCTCGACTGCCAGAAATGTCGCCAGAGCTCGCGCTCCGGACAGTTCGGTAATACGCTTTGCGTCAACTCCGCCGTTCGACTTGATGGTTATCTTAACCGCTCCGTCAAGACGGATCGTTCCCTGGCCGTGATCGAAACTTGCGCTGTTCGAACTCAGCTTTGCATATCCAATATTTGCTTTGGCA
>CAYSMU010000501.1:0-2666 GCA_964432145.1 uncultured Chloracidobacterium sp. | reverse complement strand
GAATCCGCGTGTTTCGCCGTCCATACTGCGCGAGGTCGGGCTCATCGGCTATAAGATGGCCGCCGACCTGCAGGCAAAGGGGATCGCGGGCGTCGCTACCAACTCGACTTACGATACGTGGTGGCATGGCGGCTTTCGTTCGGCACCGTACTACCACAATTCGATTGGCATTTTGTCCGAGGCGGCAAGTGCGAGCCTGATGACGCCCGTGACGATCAAAAAGGAAGATCTGGCGAGAAACCGCAACACGCGTGGGCTGTCGAATCTGATGGAGATCGCGACCAATTATCCCGACCCGTGGGAAGGCGGCCTCTGGCGTCCGGCGGACATCGCGCAGATCGAGATGACCGCGTCGCGTGCACTGCTGCAGATGGGGGCGAAGTTTCGTGAGCGTTATTTACGGAATTTCTACAACCGAGGCAGCGAAAACCTTGTCCCGCAAGCCGGCGAGCCGCACGCTTTTATCGTCCCCGCGGGCCAGCCGAATGCAGAGACGGTTTCGCGGTTCCTCGAGATATTGATGGAACAGGGGATAGAGATCTATGAGATGAAGCGGGAGCTATATCTCAAGATGGAGCCGATGCAAAGGGATTTTCACGAAATGCCGCTCGGCAGCTTTCTAGTCTTTGTTAATCAGCCGCAAAAGAACAATGTACTTAGCCTATTCGAAAAACAAGCGTATCCGAACCGCCTGCTGCCAAACGGCGACGCTGAGGCTCCGTACGATGTCGCGGGCTGGACACTGCCGATGCAGATGGGGGTCGAGGCTGAAGCTATATACCAGATCAGAAATTTCGAGGCGGACCGGGCTACGCTCAAAAAGGTAGAGAGTATCAATCAGGTAAGATCCGTAATCAATCTTTCGCCTGTCAGTTCTGCATTCGCCAAAAAGCCAAATCCGCTCAGGACCGCTCCGAAGATCGGCCTTTACAAGAGCTGGACAAGCTCTATGGACGAAGGCTGGACGCGGTTCGTACTCGACACGTTTCAGATCCCGTTTCGCTCGGTCTCCGATGCCGACATTCGATCGGGTATTCTGGACCTGGACGCGATCATCCTGCCGGCAGACAGTGAGAATTCGATCGTCAACGGCCTGAGTGCCGAGAGATATCCTGCCGAGATCGCGGGCGGCATCGGCAATGCGGGCGTGGAAAATCTAAAGAAGTTTGTCGAGAATGGCGGCAAGCTCGTCTGTTTTGACGACTCGTGCGAGCTTGTCATCAAGCGGTTCGGCCTGCCGATGAAGAACGTCCTTGCCGGTATGAGGCGAAACGAATTTTACAATCCCGGCTCGATCGTTAAGCTCGACGTCGATACCAAGACACCGCTCGCCCGCCGGATGCGGGCCGAGACCGCGGCATATTTTACGACCAGCTCGGCATTTGAGGTGAGCGACCCGCAAAAGGTCAGGACCGTCGCCCGCTACGCCGCAAAGGACGCCCTGATGTCCGGCTGGATGCTCGGCGAAAAATACCTCAACGGCAAGACAGCCCTCGCCGAAACCACTTACGGCAAGGGAAAGATCGTGCTCTTCGCCTTCCGCCCGCAGCACCGAGGCCAGTCGTGGGGTACGTTTCCCTTCATATTCAACGCGCTGGAGCGGTAAATTTTATGCGCTTGCTCAAACAACTTTCCCCAGAATGTGATAGACTCTATTTGTCGCATTCGCAATTCGCGAATCGCGAATGAGAAATGCCAAGCTCAAATGCACAATTATGCTTAAAGCCGCAGGACGTGGTAGTTCTCGTCAAACTCTGCGGATACGGGTCTAGAAATCGGCCGCCCTACTCACAGATCGCCCATGATATTGATATCAGCCCGTCCGAGATCAATGCATCGGTAAAGCGGCTTCAACACTCAAAATTGATCCATCCGTCAAAGGAGTTTGGAGAACCTGCACCGGAGTACAGCGAGCTGCCCATTATTGCTGCCGTCGAAGAGTTTCTAATTCACGGTGTCAAATACGCATTCCCCGCGATCAGAGGAATGCTTGTAAGGGGAATGCCGACGTCGTATGCGGCTGAGCCCCTTAGTAAACTACTCGTCTCGGGGGATGAGCCGCCCCCGGTCTGGCCGGATAAACATGGAGCGGTAAGAGGAATAGCCCTATTGCCGCTGTACAGATCGGTACCCGAGGCCGCCAGACGCGATGCCCTTCTATATGCGCGGCTTGCCCTGATAGACGCTATTCGCGACGGAGGAGCCCGTCAGCGCTCGATTGCCGAACGTGAATTGATCGCCAGCCTGCGCACGCACCCGAATGTCTAACCTCGGAAGATTAATTCTAGCCGTTGAGCAGTTGGGCGATCTGGCCGACGAGCTCGTCTTCGTCGGGGGATGCACCACCGAGCTGTTCATAACGGACCCGGGCTCCGACTACATTCGTCCCACGACTGACGTCGATGCCATTGTCGACGCCGTGACGTACACGCAATACACTGATTTTGAAGCACGCTTGCGCGCGGCTGATTTCAGCCACGATACGTCGGAGTACGCCCCGATCTGCCGGTGGAAGAAAGGCGAAACCGTCCTGGACGTAATGCCCGTGCAGGCAGCATTCCTTGGGTTCAATAGCAAATGGTACGCAGGCGCCGTCGAGTCGGCTGAGGTGCATATGATCACCGAGAAGCTGTCCATCAAAGCCGTGTCGCCGCCGTACTTTCTTG
>CAYSMU010000500.1:0-2676 GCA_964432145.1 uncultured Chloracidobacterium sp. | reverse complement strand
AGAGTGTTTGCTCTTCGCCTTTTTGATCGAGGTCAGGAATGCGATAACGGATCGCGGTTCTGACATTGATATGGTGGCTTCAGACCTGATCGCAACACAGGTTGTAATCGCTACGGTTGCTCGATTCCTCGCCTAGCCGGGTTCACGACACAGACCTTGTGCGGGGCCTGAAGCCAAGCTAAAGGATAAAGGATAAAGGATGAAGGATAAAGTCGGAGAATACGGATTCTTCACAATCGGGCCTTAACCTTTTTTGCGATCGTTATTAGTATTGCTCTAAGTTCTTCGGCTTCCTGATGGAGCGGAGTTAGTCTTTCATCCGCAAAAACCTGCATATCTTCGATGATTTCGAGCCAGTAGATCGTTTCCTCCAACTCCTGCAAAGAGCCCTGAATTTTGCTTATGAAATCAGGGTCAGACTTGGCGTATTGAGATTCTCTATAATGTGCACCAACCGAGGTGCCCGAGCGGACGAGTTGTTTGCCGACGATCTGGGCTTCGGCCGTTTTGGGCAGAGCTGCAAAGAGCGTGATAACACGCAGGGCAAATTGACGAGTTCTATATTTGAGATCCTCGTGCTTCATCTCTCGTCCCATTAACGATAAAAGGACGAGGTCAGAAGCTTTCTTCCTTCATCCCTCATCCTTCCTCCTTTCGCGATGGCGGAAAGGGTGGGATTCGAACCCACGGAACCCGTTAAGGCTCACAGCATTTCCAATGCTGCCAATTCAACCACTCTTGCACCTTTCCGCGAAAATTAAATTGTCAATTAGGCGGCCGGACCGCGATCAATCGCTATCGCCGCCGCCATCGCCGTCTGACGAATCGCCGGCATCGCCGTCGTCGTCACTATCATCGTCATCATCGGCATCACCGTCGTCTGCGGCCGGTGCCGACGAAGGACCGTCGTCATCCGCCAGCCAGGTGTAAACAAATCCGGCGAGCAATGCTCCCAGTATCGGAGCTACCCAGAAAAGCCAAAGCTGCGTCAGAGCCCATCCCTGAACGAAGATGGCCGGGCCGGTGCTGCGAGCCGGATTGACCGAGGTGTTCGTCACCGGGATCGAGATAAGATGGATCAGCGTCAGGCAGAGTCCGATAGCGATCGGAGCAAAGCCCTTCGGAGCCAGCTTGTGAGTAACGCCGAGGATGACGATCAGAAAGAAGAACGTCAGCACGACCTCAGCGATAAAACCGCCGAGAGCGCCGTACTTGCCCGGCGAATGATCGGCGAAACCGTTCGAGGCAAATCCGCTGGCAAGCGAGAATCCCGCCCTATCGCTGGCGATAAGGTAAAGTATCCCGGCTCCCGCGATCGCCCCGAGAACCTGGGCGACGATATACGGCAAGATCTCTTTAGCCTCAAACCGCTTTCCCGCCCATAGCCCGAGCGTAACCGCGGGGTTGAAATGCGCGCCCGAGATATGGCCAAGTGCATAAGCTCCGGTCAAAACCGTAAGGCCGAACGCAAGTGAAACACCTGCAAAACCGATACCTAAAGTTGGAAACGCTGCAGCCAGGACCGCACTGCCGCAACCGCCGAGTACGAGCCAAAGCGTACCCAGGAACTCCGCCGACAACCTTTTGCTTAATGGCATAAGGGAAATCCTCCAGAATCAAGTTTTTGATCGATAACGGGGCGATGATAACCGATAAATTCTCAAAGAACAAAACAGTTGGCTTATCAGCAAATGGCAGTCGGCACAATTACTTGTCCTACTGCCGGCTGCCTACGGCCAACTGCCGGCTGAACCAAGTGGCGGAGAGGGTGGGATTCGAACCCACGGTACCCGTTAAGGTACAACAATTTTCGAGACTGCCCGATTCAACCACTCTCGCACCTCTCCGCGCGAACTTATGATTCTAACGGTTTGACCGTGGGGATTTCAAGTAGCGCCTAAATAAATGCGGTCGAACAGGGGCGAGAATCTCCGGCCTATCGACGAGCCTTGAAAAAATCCTGCATCATCCGCCGGCAATTATCGGCCAGAACACCGCCGGTGATCTCGATGCGGTGATTCAGGTCCGGGCTATCGCAAACGCGAAAGAGTGTCTCGACCGCCCCGAAGCGCTCGTCAGCGGCTCCATAGACCAGGCGCTTGACCCGAGCGTTGACAAGGGCTCCGGCGCACATAGCGCACGGCTCTATGGTCGAATAAACGGTCGTGCCGGCGAGGCGATAGTTTCCCAACCTTATAGCCGCTGTCCTGAGCGCGAGGATCTCGGCATGGGCCGTGGGGTCGATATTCTTGATAGTTCGGTTGGAGGCGGCGGCAAGGATCTTGCCTTCCGAATCGACTATGACGGCGCCGACCGGCACCTCACCGATCTTTTCAGCGTCACGGGCCATGCTGATCGCACGCCACATCCATTTCTCGTCTTCGTCCGCGGACATCACAACCGAGTTTAGCGAAACCGCGAGTTTCTTGCATCCAAATACCTAAAATGTTAAACATTATGTAGCAAACTTCTTGTCCCCTTCGAGAGGTAAACCGCGGCAAATATGAACGACGAGGTTCGTACCGGAACCCAAGCT
This sequence comes from uncultured Chloracidobacterium sp., assembly GCA_964432145.1. Lineage (GTDB taxonomy): Bacteria > Acidobacteriota > Blastocatellia > Pyrinomonadales > Pyrinomonadaceae > OLB17. The sequence goes on along the minus strand of CAYSMU010000500.1, from coordinate 140 downwards.
GTCGACTCTGACATTCATATCACGAATGTCCCTCAGTCGTTCCGCGCCTTTGCCGAGGAAGTTCACAAACGCCATCAGAAGCCGCGGACGACGCCGCTCACGATCCCGCAAAAGCTGGCACCGGCGGAATTCAATACCGC
>CAYSMU010000499.1:0-2683 GCA_964432145.1 uncultured Chloracidobacterium sp. | reverse complement strand
TGATCTCCGCACCCCGGCGGACGATCGAGAAGCCGATCTTGGGTGATTCGAGTACCTCGACCATGCCGTTCGATTCGCGTGTGAGTTCGACCTTTTGGACCGAGTCGGCTCCGGCCGGAACACGTGCACCGGTCATGATTCTCACCGCCTCACCTGATCCGATCGTGCCTCGCCAGCCGTGTCCCGCGGCGGATTCGCCGACGATCTTGAGTACCGCGGGCACGTTTGCCGTATCCGCGGCAATAACGGCGTAGCCGTCCATCTGCGAACGGTCGAACGGCGGCAGATCGGTGTCGGCGACGATGTCTTCAGCCAAAACGCGCCCGACGGAATCGGCAAGCGCGGCCCACTCGACTCCCAGGCGATGCGTCTCACGTTCGATGGTTTTTATGGCACTTGCGATCGAGATCATATCTTTAGCTGGAGGCTGAAAGCTGAGAGCTGGCAGCTGGACGTATTTTTAATGAACAGCCGCCAGTTTTCAGCTTCGAGCTGCCAGCTTATCTAATGAATGCCGTCTGCCGCCCGCGGATGAACCGGTGATCATAAAGTGTCGGCACCGCTGGCTGATAGCTGAGAGCTGAGGGCTGGGCGAATTGTTAGTGAACAGCTGCCAGTTTTCAGCTTTGAGCTACCAGATTATCTGCTCACCAGCTCGCGAATGAACCGGTGATAATACGTTGTCGGCACCGCTGGCTGATAGCTGAGAGCTGATAGCTGGCAGCTGGACGTTTGTTAATGCACCAGCCGTCAGGATTCAGCCGCGAGCTTCCAGTTCATCTGATCAAATACAGAGCGGTCTGCCGCGGGCGAATGAACTTATAACCATTCGGCGTCATCACGGCATCATCCTCGGCCATTATTGTTACCTTTTGGCCGCCCCATTCGGGCACGGCGGTCGATGTATTCAGTTCGATCGACATATACGAGCCGGGAAGTATCCTGTTGCCGCCGCCCGCGATCGCGCCGCGGAAGTCTATCGACGGCCCGAGCCCGTGGCCGTGCGTGCCGATCGGGTGCGAGTAGATCATCGCCTCGATGCCCTGGCGTTTCATCTCGGCCATCGTCTGGTTGTAGACCTCAGCTCCGATCATGCCGACCTTCGCGATGGCAAACATCGCGTCCTGCAGCCTATTTGTGTTTTTGAGCGCGGCCTTGAGCCCGGCGGGAGCGGCACGTTCACCGCTCTTGAGCACATAAGCGTGTTTCTGCCAGTCGGTCGAGAGGCCCATGTAGTTGAGCCCGAAATCAACGTGCAGAAGGTCGCCTCGCTGAATGACCTCGGCCTCTTTGGCGGTGCTGAGAAACTGTCCCGTCGTGCCCGTCTCTGTTTGTCGTCTCTGAATGCGAAGATCGGGCTGAAACCAGATCGAAAGGCCGAGCTTGTTGACCTGCTCGATCATCCACCAGCGAACGTCACCGACCGTCGTTTTGCCAGGTTTGATGACCTCGGTAGAGAATGCCCGCCGCGTTATGACATCGGTCGCGAGCACCGCTTTTTCGTATTCCGCGAGTTCCTCGGGCACACGTGTATCGAAAAACTCGGTAAGAAGATTCGCCGCCGAAACGAACTTCTTCTCATTTTCAGCCCCGAGGCTCTCGACCAAAAAATTATACGAGTCGTGGGACAATCCGCTCTGCTGTCCGCGGCTGCCGCCGATGTTGAGTGCGATAGTCTTCGGCTTACGTGCGTCTACTATCTTTCTCAACTCCTCGCCAAACTTGTCGCGGGCGGGCATCACGAAACGATAATGGTTTCGCAGACGCTCCTCGTCGTATCGCACCATCGCGATCCGCTCGATCCGCTGGCCCTCGTCGATGAAGATAAAAATATCGCGCCGCCCGACGATCGGTATCGGCGGGACGATGTGCTCGGTCACCGGGTCGCTGTTGAACTCCTCGTTGACGACGACCCACATCTCGACGCCGTGGCGTTTCATCATCGGCAGAAGGAGCGAGCCGAGACGCTTCATCAACCACCGCTCGCGGACGTCCATCTGCTCACGCTGCGTGAGCAGCTTCGGCATTTTCGGGACTGGCTCGTTCGATGTATTTTGACCCAATGAAATGGCGGCCGCCGACACAAAAAGCACAACCAATATGACTAGCTTAAACCGAATGACCTGTTTCATAATTCAATCCGTTCGAAGTAGAGCCTCAAAACCTGCCTGGCGAAAATGACGGTCGTTGGTAAGTGCCTTTTTTACATTTCGGTCACCCATGACGATGAACGAGACGCAGTCGACCAAGCCCCAAGTTTTGTCGGCATGAGAGCCAAACATCACCAACGCGCGATCAAAGAGGTTTGTGTCGATCTTGACAACCTCGATCTCATCAGAAGTAACGAAGTTGGTTATGGTTTCCAGGGCCTGCTCCCGAAATCCACGGGCGAGCGAGTTACCTATCTCAAACAAAACACATTCCGTCGTGATCAGTGAAGATCCGCTCAGCAGAAACGAGAGTTCGAGTGCTCTATCATGGTAGGAATCTTTATTATTGCCAAGTGCGATGGCGAACGATGTATCGATGAAGGCCTCGATCAAAACGTCTTGTCTCCGTACAAATACTCGTCCACGTTTTCAGAAAAGTCGGACGGCCCCTCGAAGCTGACCTTTCTCATTTTTTCCATAAAAGTCTCGCCCGAATTCTTATTTCGGGAATTGCCCGTAGAAAGGCCTTTAAT
>CAYSMU010000498.1:0-2688 GCA_964432145.1 uncultured Chloracidobacterium sp. | reverse complement strand
CCCGAGAAACCCAAAGACGCGCCCGGGCCTCACCTCAAAGCTCAGGTCGTCAACGGCCGTAAAGTCGCCAAAGCGTTTCGTTACGTTCGAGACGCGAAGAGTGGCTTCTGCATTGCTCATATAGCTTTACGAAGAGATTATCACGGCCGCGGCCCTCCCGGCCCACCGATGCATGATTTTGCGAATTATTCATGCATATCGGTCGACCGGTCGCCTATTTCACTGCCCAGAACGGGCGTCGGACGTAGGCAGTAGGGAACGACTCCGCAAGGCCGAAGCTGCGCTTAATGCCCGTGGCCGGATCAAAGAACCATCGCCCAAGCGGATCGGTCCGGCGCCGGCTGTCGAACCATCCCCAGGGAGGCCTGGCCATATTTACCCCGCCGGCTTTCCCCAGGAAAGCCGAGCCCGCCAAACCGACGTTGAATCGCTTGGTTGATACAGCACCTTTGGCATCTATCAGCTGGACCGGGATCGACGAATAGTCGTATGCCGAGCCATAGGTCCCGGCTCGTTCCCTGCTGCCGGACCGGGCTTTCTTCCAAATCGTCGTCTCGATCGGAAGCAATTCGTAACCGACCGGGCCCGACGTGCGACCAGCTGGGTCCTCCGCCTTGCCGGTATACTTGTAGATCAACGTCCCCTTTCCCGCCGATTGCCCAGTTTCGCCCGTAAAGGCCTCGATGCCATGTCCCCGCGGCTCGATAAAAAGCAGAACACGGCCGTCCTGTAGCCTTAACTTCTCAAAACCCGGTTGCGCGGCCTCGCCAACAACATAGGGGACAAAGGTATTGTGGCGGAGCGTCTCCACATAGGCGATGCGGGCCGCGGCTGGATCGGCGCCGTTCTTTGCGGCGACGACAAGAGCACCTTCCATATCGTTCTCATGGGCCAGCGTCGCCTCGTTCATCAGGCCTGTCGGATCGCGGTCACCCAGTTTCGCGGCCCCCTGTCGCAGCAGTTCGCTAAGAATAACGCCTCTCTGTTCGCCGCCCTTGTAATCACGAGGGTGAAACACAGCGTAATGGATAAAGAAATGCGTCCGTGTTTCACTGACGGCATAATAGACAAATGCCCGCAGCGGGAACTTTGTATTCGCGGCATTATCCCAGTTGTTATCACCGCGCCAATCGCCGTCAAAATCAAAGTTCGTAAAATAGTCGCTGCGGGGATTCTCGCCAAGGCCCTGATGAAAAACCGGGGCAAACCGCGCGGCGATCTCGATGTCCGCGGGCATCGACTGCCCTAAAATGGGTCCGTATAAAACACACACAACGGCGATCAAGATCACTGACTGGAATCTTCTCATTTCGTACCGATTCTAACTGCAGAGGTCGCGTTTAGCCAATTATGCCCCGGGTCAAAACATGCGTCATACCGATCCATCTCGCAAACTTTGCCCCGCTCTGATATATAATTGTCGAGTTCGTCATCTATCGTTCCGACACGAGTTGATAATGGAGATCTATTGCTACAGAAAAGGCGCGCACAGCGTCGAAGAGGGCTTTACGCGGGACGAACTTCCCGAATTGCTCGCCGACGAGACGAATGTCGTGTGGGTCGATCTGCAGGGAGAGACGCCCGAGCATCTCGCCGAGGCGAAGGACGTTCTTCTCAATATCTTTAAATTTCACCATCTGACCGTCGAGGATTGCGTCGAGACACGCAACCAGCCAAAGGTCGAGGCTTTTGAAAAATACCTCTACTTTATCGTCCATGGCATCAAGCCAGGCGAAACCAATGCGGCTAATTTCGTCACAAAGGAACTCGACGGCTATCTCGGGTCAAATTTTGTCGTGACATTTCATGTCGAGCGGTTTCGCAGTATAAAGGACGTAAAGAAGCAAATTCGGAGCAGCACTTTTGCGTGCCAGCGTGGAGCCGCATATCTGATGCATCAGATACTCGATCAGCTCGTCGATTACTACATGCCGATCGTTGACGATTTTGACGAGTCGATAAACAGGCTCGAGGAACGCGTCTTCGACATGAAGAATAACAACAACGCTGTCCTCGGCGAGGTCATGGACGTGCGGCGGAGCGTTGCCCGCCTCCGCCGCATCTCGTCGCGACAGCTTGAGGTACTCTATCGGATGTCACACGGTGAATTCCCGCAGATACCTGAAAATGTTCTGCCTTTCTTTCGCGACGTCCACGACCACCTTCAGCGTATCTCAGACCTGGCTGAGGGCTATCGCGATCTGGTTGCGGGGCTTTTCGATATTCACTTTGCGGTCGTCGGAAACCGTACGAACGACGTCATGAAAACGCTGGCGGTGCTCTCCGCCATCATCTTGCCGCTCTCGCTCATCGCGGGCATCTACGGAATGAACTTCGAGAATATGCCCGAGCTGAAAACCGAACGCGGTTATTTCATAACGCTCGGCGCGATGGCAATTCTTACGGTAATTTTACTTTGGTACTTTTGGCGGCGGGGTTGGATATTTCAGGGCGACGCCGATATCGTTATCCCGGAACCGAAAGAAGGCAAGGACTTTGAAGACGCATGATGCCCATCAAAGACGCAAAATATCGACCATTCGCCAAATCCGACGGCTAATACTATGTTGTTAATTGGTCCAGCAACCTCTGAACCTGCAGATCGCCGTAGCCATAGACGCCGGCGCGTTTTTTGAATTCGGCAAAGATCTTCGCAAATTCCGTTTCACCAGCCCGGGTGATCGCCCG
>CAYSMU010000497.1:0-2691 GCA_964432145.1 uncultured Chloracidobacterium sp. | reverse complement strand
CTTGGCGGCTATGCGGACATATTTCTCAGGAACACCCTTGCCAGCGGTGTCGTTCCGCAGATCAGCTGTATTCTTGGTCCTTGTGCCGGAGGCGCGGTATATTCTCCGGCCATCACCGATTTCAACGTGATGGTCAAGAATACCTCCTATATGTTCATCACCGGCCCGGACGTGATCAAGACGGTGACGCATGAGGATGTTACAAAGGACGAACTAGGCGGGGCGATGACGCATAACTCAAAGTCGGGAGTCGCTCACTTTGCCGCTGATTCGGACGAACACGCTCTCCGGATCACACGCGAACTGTTGTCTTTCATTCCCTCTAACAATATGGACGACCCGCCGTTCGTCCCGACGACCGACCCCAGCGACCGTGCCGATGAAAAGCTCAATTCTGTAGTTCCGGAATCCGCGAATCAGCCGTATGACATTCGCGAGATCATAAACAACGTTGTCGATGATGGATATTTCTTCGAAGTGCAGGAGCATTATGCCCAGAATATTGTCATAGGGTTCGCTCGGCTCGGCGGCAGATCCGTCGGGATCGTGGCCAATCAACCGGCGTTTCTCGCCGGCGTTCTTGATATCGACGCGTCGGTCAAGGCGGCTCGTTTTGTCCGGTTCTGTGATTGCTTCAATATCCCGCTGATCACCTTCGAAGACGTTCCCGGCTTCCTTCCGGGCGTCAATCTGGAACATTTCGGGATCATCCGCCACGGAGCCAAGCTCCTTTACGCCTTCGCGGAAGCGACTGTTCCGAAGATCACCGTCATCACCCGCAAAGCGTACGGCGGAGCCTATTGCGTTATGGCATCGAAGCACATTCGAACCGATATTAATTTCGCGTATCCAACTGCCGAGATCGCCGTAATGGGAGCTGAGGGTGCCGTCGGCGTCCTTTTCAAACGCGAGATCGCTGAAAACGATGAAGCCTACCGTCAGTCGAAGATCGCTGAGCTCGAAGATAAATTTGCAAGCCCCTATGTGGCCGCGGAGCGCGGATTTATCGACGAAGTCATCGAACCTAGATTTACGCGGCCCAAGCTCATCCGTGCCCTGGCTCTCTTGAAGAACAAACGCGATACTAATCCGCCGAGGAAGCACGGCAATATTCCGCTCTAATACTTGAGTCTTTATTTCACTGGGATATCCGTTTCGATGAGAACCAGTTCCCTGCAACGTCCAACCTGGGCCGAGATCGACTTAGACAATCTCGCCTTCAACCTTAGGTCGGCAAAGAGTTTCATTGGCGACGAGATAGCCTGTATGGCAGTGGTCAAGGCTGACTCTTACGGCCATGGGGCCACCGCGTGTGCACGCCGGCTTGAGAGCGGAGGCGTCGAATGGCTGGCTGTCGCGACATTTGAGGAAGGCGTTGAGCTTCGCGAGGCGGGAATACAAACTCCCATTCTCGTCCTTGGCGGGTCATGGCCGCGACAGGAAGACCTGTTCCTGGATCTTCGACTTACGCCAACCGTGTTTCGCGTAGATCAGGCGGCCTCGCTCAACGAAGCTGCTGCCGCCCGTACAATGACAGTGGCGATCCATGTCAAGATCGACACAGGTATGGGGCGTGTCGGATTTCGTGCCGACGAGATCGGGGATGTATTAGACGCATTCGCCGGACTTGATCACATAATGGTCGAGGGCCTGATGACGCATTTCGCAGTTGCCGATGATCTTGCGTCATCGGAGTTCACTCAAAAGCAGGTCGCGACGTTTGAACACGTAGTCAGCCAATTTCGAGATCGCGGACATGACCCTAAATATATCGACATGGCGAATTCGCCAGGTGCTGTCGCACATCCATATACGCGCTCAAATCTTGTCCGTCTTGGCGGGATCCTATACGGCCTCGGCGGTGACGTGCTTCCTGCAGGGATCGATACGCCGGAATTGCGGCCGGTAATGGCTGTCTATACGCGAATTGCCCAGATCAAGGATCATCGGCACGGAGAAACGATCGGATACGGCAGGACATTTACAGCGAACGGCGACATGCGGATCGCTCTTGTACCGATCGGCTACCACGACGGTTATCGCCGTGCACTTTCGAACCGAGCCAATGTTTTGATCCACGGTCGCCCGGCACCGGTCGTCGGCCGAGTATCTATGGACTGGACAACGGTCGATGTAACCGACATTCCTGAAGCAGGAACGGGCGACCTCGTCACCGTGATCGGCTCGGACGCTGATCTTTCGATCACCGCCGAGGACCTTGCAAGACAAATTGAGACAATTTCGTACGAGATCACTTGCGGCATCAGCAGGCGTGTGCCGAGGATCATCAAGGGAGATAATTAGACGATGAACTACCCTCTTCAACTTTCATTCAAACTTCTGGCTCTCGCCAGCCAGATCTATGTGCGAGACGCCAATGGCCAGCTTATTGGCTATGTAAAGCAAAAGCTCTTCAAATTCAAAGAAGACATCAACGTCTTTGCCGACGAGGGCCAGACGCAGCATCTCTATAACATCAAGGCCGACCGCGTGATCGATTTCTCGGCCAGATACAATTTCACTGCCTCGAACGGCCAACCGTTGGGCTCGATAAAACGCAGGGGCATGCGCTCGATCCTCAAGGCCAACTACGAGGTTTATGACGAACGGGAGACAAAGGTCTATCAGATCCACGAAGAGAACGCATGGATCAAGGTGATCGATTCCCTTATCGGGGAAATTCCCATTTTG
>CAYSMU010000496.1:0-2700 GCA_964432145.1 uncultured Chloracidobacterium sp. | reverse complement strand
TTCAGGCCGAGATCGAAGCCCTGCTTCTTCATATAAGCCTCGAAATCGTCGCCCGGTATCAGCCACGTGTCCGGAAACGTGATCTCAAAGCCAAACGTACTATTCGTGTAAGTTCGCCCCGCGACCTTACCCCGATCGATGGAAGGTTTTGCATCAGTTTTTGCAACGAGTTTGGGTGCAGTTCGAGGTTTTGGCTTTGGTTTTGTCTGCGCGGGGCAAAGGCTAGCGAACAAGAGCGAAACAATGGCAACGGCAATATCAAGTCTCATAACCTTGTAGTTCTAAGGTATTCTTTACGGGCTTTGCCCATCTATTTGCGGAGAAGCTATGCTTCTCCGGGCCGGCTGCAGACCGGTTCTGCGGCTATGCCGCCGCTTACCGAAGATGGCGGCAGCGCCGCAGAAGTTATTAGGCTACTTTCGGAAAAGCATAGCTTTTCCGCAAATAGAGCGGCGAGCCGCAAGAGAGTCATAAGGGGCCTCATAGATAATAAAGCCCGAGCCGCGGTATCCCCGCTTCCTCGCGAAGCCGCTTGAGCAGCATCAGGCCGAAAGTGTTCCTATAGCTGTCGGCGTCCATCTCGGCCTTGTAGGCCTTGAGCTGACCGGCGATCTCTTTCTCCAGCACCTTTAGATGCTCGCGATCCCAATTCGTTAGCATCGCCCTGTCTAGGAGCTTCTCAATATCGCTCAGCGAACCATCGATCGTCTCAAAATTCGTCGCAAGATCTGCCTGGAGTTGTTCGAGACGGCCAACCGCCCGCGATATGTCCTCGGCAAGGGCCGCGAGTGGCACTGCACGAAGCTTTTCGACCGCACCGTCGATGTGCTCGCTTATTGCGTCGGTGGTAAATCCGCTGTCCGCAGCCTGTTCGTCGTCTTCTTTCGACTTGCCGGCCTGCGACGTAAGCCATTCCTTATACTGGACCTCGATCTCCTCGCGGCAGTAGAAAAGACTCTTGATGGTGCGAGTTCCCGCGGGCTGTTTGTCAAAAACGTCAAACACCGATTCGATCGACCGCAGGACAATATGCAGCGGAATTCCCCGCTCCTGCCACACCTCCATCAACGCCCAGTCGAGCGGGCTCAAAAAGAGGTGTTTGCCGCGCCTACGGACAAACGTATCCTCGATCTCGGTAAAATAGTTAAAGTAGTTCACGACTGTGACAAATGCTAGTGGCTGTGGGCAATGATGTCAAAAACCCACGTTGGTTCGAAATATATTGACATCTGATGCGTTGATGCGATAGCATCAGTCGCATGCGCACCACTTTAGACATTGATGAAGACGTTTTGCAAGCGGTCAAGGAATTGGCGAGGCACGAACGGACGACTGCCGGGCGTGTTATTTCCAACCTCGCGCGCAAAGGACTAAATGGCGACGAGAAGCCGAGGCCGGGAGCTAAGTATATTTACAAAAATGGCATACCTGTACTGCCATCGCGTGGCGAGATCATTACTATTGAACATATTCAGAAGATCATGGACGAGGAAGGGATCTGACTATGCGATCCCTTCTGGATGCAAACGTAATAATCGCCCTTCTCGATCAGGACCATATGTTTCATACAGCCGCACACGAATGGATCGCGGCCGATCAAACTGGTGGCTGGGCAAGTTGCCCACTCACCGAGAACGCCTTTGTCCGGATAATGTCCAACCCCGGTTACAGCGCCGTTAGGCGATTTTCGGTCAGCGATCGCCTCGAACAACTATCGGAATTTATCGACAGAACCGAACACGAGTTCTGGCCCGATGACATCTCGCTTATCGATGCCTCGTTATTCGACACCAACCGCATCATCGGCTCTAAACAACTAACCGATATTTATCTTCTTGCCCTGGCTGTAAAGAACAATGGGCGGCTGGTCACATTTGATGCTCGCATCACGATCAAGGCCGTAACCGGGGCGACTAAAGACAATCTTTATGTTTTATGATCCAGCAAATGTCCGGCAATTACCTTATACCGGTGATCGAGCGGGTTTTTCCTTTATTCAAACGGTAAGTTGAATTCACGTTGACCACGCATGTGCTAATCTAGACGCCTATGGCCGAGCGGCGAGAGCGGTTTGAGACCTCTTCAGGGATCGAGTTGCCGAACGATTTTAATCCGAACAACGCGACCCCGGTCGACTATGAACGCGACCTGGCGGCGCCGGGGAAGTTCCCTTACACACGCGGAGTTCGCTCCAACATGTACCGCGGGCGGTTCTGGACAATGCGGCAGTACGCAGGTTTCGCGACCGCGGCCGAGTCGAACGAGCGGTACAAGTATCTTTTGTCACAGGGCACGACGGGTTTGAGTGTTGCATTCGACCTGCCGACGCAGATAGGACTCGACTCGGACGATCCGCTTTCGGCGGGTGAGGTCGGCAAGGTCGGCGTCGCGATCGACAGTCTCGACGATATGCTGACGCTTTTTGACGGTATCCCGCTCGATCAGGTCACGACGTCGATGACGATAAACGCAACGGCGTCAACGCTTTTGGCACTTTATCTGGCGGTCGCGAAGAGGCAGAATGTCGGCTTCGACAAGGTCGGCGGCACGATCCAGAACGACATTCTCAAAGAGTACATCGCCCGCGGCACGTACATTTATCCTCCGAAGCCAAGCTTGAGGCTGATCACAGACACATTCGCATATTGTGCCGCCGAGGTGCCGAACTGGAACACGATCTCGATCTCCGGCTATCACATC
>CAYSMU010000495.1:0-2709 GCA_964432145.1 uncultured Chloracidobacterium sp. | reverse complement strand
GAGAGGACAAATTCGTTTCTGGTCGAGAGCAATTACGACTTTTATAAAAACGCCGTCTTCGGACGTTTCGAGACGGTGGAGAAGAGCGGCCATGACCTTGTTTTGGCTCCTGTCCTGCAACACGATATCTTCCGCGTGAATGCATTCTCGGTCGGCTATATTCGTGATCTTGTCAAAGGCAAAGGAATCGACATTGGACTTGGCGGTATGATCAAGGCGACTTTCAATCCATCTTCCCTAACGCCGTATTACGGCGGAACATCGCATGGCGGCTGGTCGATCTTTTTGCGTTTGCGCCCGGAAAAAATGAAGTAATAAAGCGGATAGATACGGATGGTCCCATATAGATCCGCTTCATTTGCTCGATCTGCGGTTTAGAATTGTCCAGATCCAGATCAAAGTTTGGTTCTTAGACATCCCGTTGCGAAGGCGTTCGGTGTCGGCACATTTCATGTAATTATTGATACGGCCCGACACAACGTTTACTTTGTCCGTTTGAATTCACCGCGCAGCTCGATCGGGTTACCATTTGGCATAATAAACGTGAACTCCACGAGATGTATGTCAGCGTCAACGGGAGTGAACTTCATGCGACGGACCAAACCTCCTTTTGTGCTGCCGACAACCTCAAGAAAGCTGAATTCTACACTCTTTCCGTCGGCCGACATTCGTCCCTCCAGGTTCGAGCGATTTCCGGCGTCGCAGTAATGGGTCGCCAGCAGACGATCGCCGTCAAAATAGAACATAGTGATCTCATGGTCCGGCGGCCCTTGTGCTGTCGTTCCCTCGTGCAGGATCGCGGTCCCGCTGGATGCGGGCCGAATGGTAAAGTTGATCGGGACATTCATGATCGTCCCCTGCCAACTGCCTGACAGCGACTTAAGTTTTTCGAAAGCCTTTTTCGCGTCAGTCAGCGGGGCTTCCGCTTTTGGTGCCGCTTGGGAAAAAGCGGTCGCCGCGGCGGCAGAGAGGATCAGAAAGATAAAAATAAATTTACGCATAATAACTCCTTTTTTGTCATTAGTGATCGAAATTGGCGCCTGTGACGGACATATTTCTGCCTTTGCCGATGTCACATCCACATACTTAAACGGCCGGTTCATCGTCTTCAGACGGCTCGCACCGCAGAATGTCGCCGGGCTGGCACGAAAGCGCACGGCAGATCGCGTCGAGCGTCGAAAATCGGATAGCGCGTGCCTTGCCCGTTTTGAGGATGGAAAGGTTGGCCAGTGTAATGTCGATCCGTTCAGCCAGCTCGGTCAGTGTCATACGCCGGTCGTGGAGCAGGTCGTCAAGTTTGATGATGATAGCCATGTCACACCGTTCCCTCGAGGTCTTCGCGCATATGGGCTCCTACTGCGAATACGCGGGCAAGCACGAACGTCATAAGCACAGCGAGCCAGCCGTTGATCGAAAATCCGGCGTCCAGGCGGATGGGATAGTTCGGCGTCGAAATGGTATTGGCGACGGCGCCGATCAAGATCGAGAGAACATTCAATGCGAGCAGCATCCAGGCGATCGTCTGCAGCCGGTTTGCGTTTGCCGCGACGAAGGGGTCGCCCGAGCGCACGGTCCTAACGATCGCAAGCAGGCGCTTCAGGACAATATAGTTGAGCGGAACCGCGGCCACGCCGAGCACCGCGATCACACGCATTCCCATGATCACCTGTTCTGCCTCCGGCGACGGGACAAGCTTGAAGGCCGACATGATCCATTTTTCGTTCGACATGAGAAAAAGGAGGATCACGATGCCCGCTCCATACAGCCAGTTCAGGACAATAAGGATCCGAAGACTAACGTGAGCGATCGGCAACGCGGCGGATGAGGATGTTGAGTTTGACATGGTCGTTTTCCTGCCTTATCGAATAACAATAATTAATTTATTGATAAACGTCAAGCCTATTATTGAAAGTCGATAAGCATTTTGACTTGACGCCGAGACAAACGATCGTTGGAATCCCTGTTTTCCGGCCGCCGTGCCCAAATCCGGCGAGTTTTGCGGCCTTTGTCGTAAAACGAGAAAAGGCGGCCATGCAGCCGCCCTTTCGGTGTCGCGCTCACGCCTAAAGGCGTGGTTCTTACCTGCTAGATAAACGCAAAATCGAACTGCGCCTGATGCACCGATTTGTCCGAGGTGACATCGACGTTGCCGAGGTATGCCTCTATCTCGTCCATAACCTCACGCTCGGAGTTGCGAAGGGCCTTTGAGATCTCGGGATGCACTCTTAGTGTCGTGTGGCGGACGTCGTCAACCTGCTTCGAGAGTCGCCGGGCCTCGGCAAGGATCTCGTAACAGACGGTCGTCGGCGATTTGACCCAGCCGGCGCCTTCGCAATAATCGCAGGGGGCACACATTGTGCGCTCTAACGATTGCTTGACGCGTTTGCGGGTCATTATGATCAGGCCGAAGTCGTTGAAGGACAATACTTTAGTGGGCGATTTGTCCTTTTGCAGAGCTTCCTGCAGGGCCTGTGAGACCTTGTGCCGGTTGCGGCGGTCTTCCATATCGATCAGGTCGAGCACGATGATGCCGCCGAGGTCGCGAAGGCGAATTTGCCGTGCGATCTCGTCGACCGCTTCCATATTAGTGCGGGTGATCGTGTCCTCGAGACGGGCGTTGCCTTTGCCGACGAATTTGCCGGTATTAACGTCGATCGCGACGAGGGCCTCAGTCTGATTGATGACGAGATATCCGCCTGATTTGAGCCA
>CAYSMU010000494.1:0-2717 GCA_964432145.1 uncultured Chloracidobacterium sp. | reverse complement strand
TCATCTTAGCGGTCATTTTTTGACTAAGGATAGCTATTTTGATTCAATTGGGCGTTACAGCAACGGAAACCGATCCGTTTTTGACGACGAACCTATATCTTAATGTCTTCGTCTAAGTAACCGAAACAGGCATCTTACAGTTTGCGGCCTTTTTGACCCTAATGAGCTTTTTTTCTGAATTCCGACCGCGAGGCGCGTTATCGACATTGTTGGTGTTGGTCCTGATCGCAGGTGTATGCTCGCTGCCATTTATCTTTCGGGGCCGAGCAGCGGCAAGGTCGTCTGTGACCGATCGAGATATCTCCCTGCCCAATTACGATATTCGTGAAGATAAAGGAGCCGTATTCGCACTTGCCGAATATCGCAGTTCATCGTCGCGATCTGCTGCCGACGTCGCGGACCTCCGAGAAGGCTTCGCCCGGGCCGAATCGCTCCTGCGCGAACGAGTGCCTACGCTCAAGATCGAATACAACACCGACATTCGCATCCCGGAGGTCATCGCTCCCGACGTCAAACTCGGCAAGGCCTTTCTTAGCAGCCCCTCTGGTGCAAAACGTGTCGACGCCTTGCGGGAGTTTCTTCGCGGTAATTATGAACTTATCGGGCTCCGCGATTCGCAGGTCGATGAACTTAAGGTAGCCGCCGATTATACGAACCCTGACGGGAACCTGTCGTTCGTCGAGCTCAATCAGGAGATCAATGGCATCCCCGTTTTTCGCGGCGAGGTAAAGGCGGGGTTTACTAAGGCCGGCGAGATCATTCGTGTGATCAACAATCTTGCCCCGGGCATCGACGGTGGTGCGATCTCGGCGGATTTCGGCGAAGCCGAGCCTGCCGTAACTGCAGCCGCATCTCACCTAAAGATCGATCCAACGAAATTGGACATCCGTCAGAATACGGCAAGATCGACCGGATCTATGTCCGTGTTTGGTACGGGTGATTCCGCAACAACTGCCGAAAAAATGTACTTCCCCACTGAGCCCGGTGTCGTGGTTCCCGCATGGCGCGTATTGATCTGGCAGCCTGCAAATGCCTATTACGTGATCGTCGATACAAAGGGCACAATGCTCTGGCGCAAGAATATCACCGAGGATCAAACTCAAGCGGCCACATACGGCGTTTACGCGAATCCGAGCGCAATGATAAATGTGGCTCACAGCCCTTTTCCATTCTCTCCAGGGCCAACCTCGCCAAGCGGTCAGCAGGGCATACCCGTCGCTCGCACAGGCGTCACACGGATCGGGAATGAGCCGCCATATTCCTTTAATAATTTGGGCTGGATCCCTGACGGCGCAATGATCACGGACGGCAATGCGATCCAGGCGGGCCTTGACCGTGACGGTGTCGACGGTGTGGACTCGAACAGCGAGGCTTTCAGCCCGACGCGGACCTTTACCTTTGACTACAACCCGTTGAATCCGAATACCAACACAGGCGATGCCCCCGTACCCGCGAATCAGACCTATCCGGGCTCCTCATACCAACAGGGCATCGTCACGCAGATGTTTTACACGGCTAACTGGTTTCACGATGAGACTTACAGGCTGGGCTTCACTGAGGCGGCGAGAAATTTCCAGAACGTGAATTTTACCGGACAGGGCGTCGGCGGCGATCGTGTCCGCGGTGAGGGCCAGGATTCTTTAAGCACAAACAACGCAAATTTCACCACACCTGCCGACGGCGGCCGCGGCCGGATGCAGATGTACATCTTTACAGGGCCAAATCCCGACGTTGACGGCGCACTCGATGCTGACGTCGTCATACACGAACACATGCACGGCCTGTCTAATCGCCTTCACGGTAATTCGTCAGGGCTCTTCAACGATATGTCTCGCGGTATGGGTGAGGGATGGTCGGATTTTTACGGTATGGCGATGCTCTCATCGCCCACTGATCCGATCGACGGCCTTGCAACGAACGGGGCGTACGTCACTTATCTTTTCCAGGGCGAGACAAATAACGCTTATTACGGGATCCGCCGGTTCCCGACCGCCATCAAAACGGCCCTGGGCGGACCGAACAATTTGCCGCACAATCCATTGACGTTCGCTGATATTGACGCAACTCAATTAAATATCAGCGACGGCGCGTTCGCCCCGCGGCCGGTAAGCGGAAACTCCGACGCCGTGCATAATGCCGGCGAGATCTGGTGCGTTGCATTGTGGGAGATCAGGGCTCGAATGATCCAACGCCTCGGCTGGGAAGTCGGAAATCGACGGATCCTGCAGCTCGTTATGGACGGCATGAAACTGGCACCGTTGTCGCCGACTCCGGTCTCGGAGCGGGACGCCATCGTTGCCGCAGCCCTTGCCTCGGGGGTACAGGCCGATGTCGCGGACATCTGGGCCGGTTTTGCTACGCGAGGACTCGGTGCGAGTACAAGTATTCAGCACGTGGGAGGAACCTCGATCGGCGGAACGGGCACGGCACGGGTCACTGAGGCCTTTGACCTCCCGAATCTCACTCAGAGTCCGGCAATCACGATCAATGATTCGGCTGGAAACGGTAATGGGGTTCCCGAACCGGGAGAAGCACTGTCCCTGACCATTCCGCTCACCAACGTGACCGGAACCACCGCATCAGGCATTTCGCTTCAGGTCGTGGGCGGCGGATCGGCAAACTACGGCAATCTGCTCAGCGGACTCCAGACGAGCCGAACCATTGCTTATACGGTGCCGGCAGGTTTGTCTTGCGGCGGCGTTCTCACGCTGACGCTG
>CAYSMU010000493.1:0-2722 GCA_964432145.1 uncultured Chloracidobacterium sp. | reverse complement strand
GGTAAATCTGCGGACAATCCCAAGAGACCAAGTTTCCACCCTCAGAAGCCATCGATCAAATTGTCAAAGACCTGAGCGCATGGCCCACGTGCGCAGGCTAGCAGAGATCGGGCTCTATTGGAATACCAAACCGCCGTTAATGTCGTATAACGCCGATAACGTCGAATTTCGCCGTTAGAGCCATGGCCTCGCGATGCTCAATTACGCCAAATCCACTAAAACCCGAATGACAGCCCGAATCGGGCGTTGACGCCCGGTGTCCTGAATCCGTTCTCGAAATATTTGTGGTCGAAAACGTTCTCGATGGTCCCGAAAAGGCGAAGCGTCCTCTTTTCCTTCCGAAAACCAAAAGTATATCCAGCTGTCAGATCGGCCCTGCGATTACCGCCGAAACGGTAGACGTAGTTGTTAAAAGCGGTGCTGCTGAAGATCGGCGTGAGATACGTCGAGGTCGCAAGAAAGTCGACATTGACCCAAAATCGCCTGATCCGCTGCGTCGCTACCAGAGTAAATTGATGATCGGGAACTCCATATACCTTGCGGTCGGTGCTCGCAAGGTTGAACGGTGGAAGAAGGGTTTGGCGTCGGAAATTGCGGATATCGCCGTTTGTAAAAGTATAAGAGGCAAAGATCTCGGTCGAATCCGACGGCCGGATCCGCGAGCTTATCTCCAATCCACGCGAGAAATGCTTGTCGAAATTGTAATACGCCGCCGCCCCGAGGTCGTCTGTCGGCAGATATGTGACCTCGTCGTTTATTTTCGTGTAAAAGTATGTGGCCGAGAGCTTTACGCGATCGCGGGCAAAGGTTTGCTCGATGCCGCCGTCAAGGGCGATCGAGCGTTCCGGCCTAAGATCGGGATTTCCGAGGCCGAAGAATGTATTCGCAAAAAAATACGAACCGAATCGCTCGTACAGCGAAGGCACGCGATAGCCATTCCCGATATGCGCCCGCAATTTCGTCCCCGACCTCTCGAAGAAATACGACATCGAGGCGTCTGCGGTATAGGCGGCCGGCGGTGAAGCAGCGTTGTTAAAGCGGTTTGGGAAATTGACCGAGCTGAATGTCGGCCTCTTAAGCGAAAACCACTGGGCTCGGAAAGCACCGGACAATTGTAGTTTCCCGCCCATCAGGCTTAACAGGTCCTGTACGTAAAAGGTATTGCTCGACTGTATCGCCTCGGTCGAGAAGTTGCTCGCCGCGGTCGAGAAAACACCGTCGTTGCCAAATTTCTCCCGCTCGAATTCATAGCCGATCGTCGCGACATTATTCTTCGGCGACCAGTTCAGATGGCCGTTTAGTGTGTCGATCCGTCCGTCAAAAAGATAAGTTTGCAGTGCTGACTGAAAGCCAGGCCCGAGCGGCCCGTTCGTGTTGTTTCGCGACGTTTTAACGCCCGAGTAATAGCCTGATAACACAACGTCGCCGTTTATCGCGTGCGTTACCACAAACTGGCCGTTGTAAAACCTTGACCTCTGAATGCTGTCCGGATCGTTGGCGTCCGGCGTGAAATTGACGCCGGCCCTGGCGTCGATCACCGTTCCGGCCGGTGAAGGAAGCGTTCCAAACGTATCCGGGTTTGAATTCAGACGCACATCGGCGTCGGAGAAGAAGAAGCGGCCTGAGATGTTGGTACGCGCAAATGGGTCCGCGTCGAAACGCGTCTGAAAATTCGTGTTGTGAGCGTCGTCGTCTCCGTCGATCCCCTTTGTGTACACGGTCCGCGAAAGGCCGGCGTTCACACCGAATTTGCCGTTCTCGGTTCCATGCGAGACATTGCCGCGAAACCGTCCGAGACCGAGACCGCCGAACGCGCCGCCGATCTGCCCGTGAGTCCCCTGCCGGGCCGTGGGCGTCTGGAAGTCGATCGCGCCGCCGATAGCATTCGTACCATAAAGCGACGAACCCGAACCACGCAAAACCTCGACCTTACTGACGCTCGTGAGCGTAAAGTCGCTCAGGAACGACGAAGCATCGCCGGCGATCGCCGATGGGTCGCGAAATCTGATCCCGTCGATCAGCAACGCCGTGTCCTGATTTCGCAGGCCCCGAGTTTTTATCGTCGCCACGCGGCCAAACCCGCCTGATTGGGCAACCCGAAATCCGGGTATTGTCCGCAGGCTTTCGATCAGTGAGAAATCGGCCCGGTCGCGCATTTCCTGCCCGCTGATGACATCGACGGTCTTTGAGACCTGCTCGACCGTCTGGCTCTCGCCTGCGGCGACCGTGACCGATTCCCGAATCGAAGGAACTTCGACGAGTTCGATATCCAGCCTTGTTTCGAAGGCGAACTTGAGAAAGATCGGCTTATCGATCTTTGACTCATAGCGGCGGCCATTCACTTCGAGCCACGCCTTGACGTAATAATCACCGGGCTTCTCAAAACCGACGTAGAAATTGCCATCCGCGTCGGTACGTCGCGTTTGGGTCCCGTTTTTGGTCGATGTCTTCGATTCCCAAACCTGAACCGTGGCTCCCGCGGCGGGGTGTCCGTTGAGTCTGACAACGCCGCGGAGTCCCGCACCTTCCTGTCCAAAAGCCGCTATTGCGGCCGCCAATGTTACGAATACAAGTAATTTAACTTTCACGATCATCCTCGTCTGCCCACACGCAGACCGGTTCGATCCCCCACGATCGAGCAAAGTTCCCGACTCAGTCGATTTTGGATTTTAGATTGCCGATTTTGGATTCGTTCCTTTACACACACATCCGAAATCTAAAA
>CAYSMU010000492.1:0-2729 GCA_964432145.1 uncultured Chloracidobacterium sp. | reverse complement strand
GGCACGACGATCACCTTGACGATCTCTTTGCCGTCGGTATATTCGCGGACCTTTTCGTCGGCGAATGCCAGTTTTTCAAGCTCGTCGTTGGGCGTTTCAGGTGATGCCATCACACGCGATCGCAGCTTGCCATTGACCTGGACCGGTATCTCGATCTCATCAGCTTTCGCGAGTTCCTCGCTGTATTCGGGGAACCTGGCACCATTAGCGAGCATCCCGTCCTCGTTCCCGATCAGGACGGAGTATAGTTCCTCGGCGGCGTGCGGCGAGAAAGGCGTGAGCATCAGGACAAGGCTCGTCAGAGCCTCGCGAACGGCGTATTTCGTGGCTTCGTCTGCTTCGTCGACCTCAACGTCGCCGATCGCGTTGGACAACTCCATCAATGCCGCAACAGGAGTATTGAACTGCAGGCTCTCAAAGCTGTCACTGACACGCTTGATGGTCTGATGTGTTTTCTGTCTCAGTTTGCGGGCCTGTGCCGAGCTTTCGGCACCGTCTGCAGCCGATGTCGCTCCGACCACGGTGTCGCGCCACTTATAGACCAATCGCCAGACACGCTGCAGAAAGCGGACGGCTCCCTCGATCCCGGCCTCATGCCAAACAAGTTCGTTCTCGATAGGTGCTGCAAACATCACGAATAACCGCGCGGCATCAGCGCCGTAGATCTCGACCATTTCATCGGGATCAACACCGTTGCCCTTCGACTTCGACATACGCTCGATAGCGTATTTGAGGTGCAGGCCGTCGGCGGTGACCGCTTTGGTGATACGGCCTTTTGCATCGCGTTCGACAGTCACGTCGGCAGGGATCACGTAAGCCCGCTTACCGCCCGATTCGTAAAAGAACGTCTCGCCGACAACCATTCCCTGTGTCAGCAGCCGTTTGAACGGCTCGTTGAATTCCACTAGCCCGAGATCGCGCATGACCTTTGTCCAAAATCGGGCGTAAATGAGATGCATCACGGCGTGATCGTCGCCGCCGATATACTGATCGACCGGGGTCCAATATGCCGCCGCGGCCGGATCAAACGGCAGAACTTCGTTTCCCGCGTCGGTATAGCGGTAGTAATACCACGAAGAATCGACGAACGTATCCATGGTGTCCGTTTCACGCTTCGCCGGCCCGCCGCACTTCGGACACTCAGCGTTCACGAAATCCGGGACCTTTGCCAACGGCGATTCGCCGGTTCCGGTGATCGGCGCGTTCTCAGGCAGCCGAACTGGCAAATTCTCGAATTTCTCGGGCACGGTCCCGCAGTTGTCGCAATACACGATCGGGATCGGTGAGCCCCAAAAACGCTGCCTCGAGATCCCCCAGTCCCGCAGGCGATAGGTTGTCGCGGCTTCCCCAAAGCCTTGTTTCCCGGCCCACTCGGCCATTTCCTTTTTTGCCTGTTCACTAGTTTTGCCATTCCAGGAATCCGAATGAACAAGGACGCCATACTCGGTCAACGGCTCCTCGAGAGCCAACGCGTGCATCGTATGATGCTCGTGTGCGAGATGTGGTTCCGATATGACCTGCCGTACCGGAAGACCAAATTTCCCGGCAAACTCAAAGTCGCGTTCATCGTGGGCCGGTACGCTCATTACCGCACCGGTGCCGTACTCCATCATCACGTAATTGCCGACCCAAACAGGCAATTCCTCGCCGCTGAAAGGATTAACGGCACGCAGGCCGGTGTCGATGCCGTCCTTTTCCGCCTCGGCCTCGTGGTCAGCCGGTTTGGCATTCTCGGCGCGGATAAAGGCGATCTTTTGCGCCACTTCCTCGGAGAAGATATCGAGATTAGCCTGTATGACGGGATGCTCAGCCGCGAGGACGATCGAGTTTGCCCCGTAGATCGTGTCGATCCGGGTCGTAAATACGCGAACACGGCCATTGCCCACGCCTGACATACTTGTCAGACCATCGACCATCGGGCATGAGAACAAGGAGTCGCCCGAGGCCTTGATCTCAAAATCGACAAACGCTCCCTCGGAACGCCCTATCCAGTCGCTCTGCCGCTTTAATACGTTCTGCGGCCACCCAGTCTCGATCTCGGCCATATCGTCGAGCAGTTGATCGGTATAGGCGGTCGTCCTCAAAAACCACTGCTCGAGATCTTTCTTTGTCACAGGATTGCCGCATCGCCAGCAAATGCCGCCGCTCGCCTGTTCGTTCGAGAGCGTCGCCTGGTCGGTCGAGCACCAGTTGACCTGCGTCATACGTTTGTACGCGAGGCCCATCTCATACATCTTCAGAAAGAACCACTGGTCGAATTTGTAATACTCTGGCCGGTGGGCATACATCTGCCGCCGCCAGTCATAGCTCAGTCCCAGCCGTTGAAGCTGGCCCCGCATCGCGATGATGTTCTCCTCAGTCCAGTCGCGAGGATTCACGCCGCGTTTGACCGCCGCGTCCTCGGCCGGTTGGCCGAACGAATCCCAGCCGATCGGGTGAAGCACGTTAAAACCCTTGAGCCTTTTGTACCACGCCAATGCGTCGCCGGCGGAATAATTCCGCACATGTCCCATGTGCAGGTTGCCCGACGGGTATGGAAGCATTTCCAGAGCGTAGAATTTGGGCTTATCGTCGCTAACTTCCGCCTCGAAGGCACCGGTATCGGCCCATTTTTGCTGCCATTTTTGCTCGATCTTTTTCGCGAAGTATTTCTCGTCCATTCTAATATCTATATATCCACGTAAAACTAAAGTTTAGCGAATAACCAATGGTCTATCCACTTAAGGGCT
>CAYSMU010000491.1:0-2743 GCA_964432145.1 uncultured Chloracidobacterium sp. | reverse complement strand
AAAACGGGGCACGGCGAGTTCGCGGACAGCCTCGCGGAACTCGACCATCGCGCCATATTGCTGTTTGATATAGCGAAGGTCCAATTAGATTCGACCAACGACGCCGGTTCGGGCGTCGACACTCTCAACGGTGTATCAAAACTGACTCGCAGCGCGCCGAACTCGGTCGCCAAGGCCCAGATCCTCTTCAGCCTCGTTCAGTTTTACGAACGCGTCAACCACTCGCTCGCACTCGACGAACTTGGCGAAGCCGTCCGCGTCGTAAACCAACTCGAGGAACCCGACCTGTTTCAAAACTGGATATTTCGTCAGATAGCCGGCAAAGACTTTGTTTTCATGGCCAGCATCTCATTGCCCGGCAACAATCTCGAAGGCATGTTCACAGAGATGGGCAAGAAAGATTTTGAAATGTCGCTGGCAAATGCGCGCGGATTCAACGACAGGTATTTCCGTACGATCGCGGTCATCGCTGTCGCAAAGAACTGCGTTCAGGCCAAAGCTCCTCCCGCTGCCAAGAAGCAGTAGTTGTATGCTCTACGTCCAATGGATCTCGGTCGACAGTGATCAAGTATTCGCTCATCATTTGACTATGCTGATCTCCATCATCCAGCCGTCCATATTTTCCGTTCTTAACTGACAAAGAATAAGGTGAACGCCCGTCATTTTTTGCGCTGCGATAGCCGTCCTCTGCAGATGCATGAAACATATTGTCATTTGTGCAACATTATGCTATGTTCAATACCTGTTTTTGCGAAAAACGCAAAAATACTGAGGAAAATACGATATTTATGCGCGAAAACAATTGAACATTGAACATGGACGCAAAATGCGGGAATACGTAACCCTAAATAATTGAAAACAGATGCTTTATGCAAGCAGGAATTATCAAATACGTGTTCAATCGGCTATTGAACAAATTGAACACGCGGCCACTCCGAAAGATACCTTTCCCGGCCCGATCTCGCCTTACAGGCGGGAGATCTGTATTTGTTATGAGTAATAAGTCATCGCGTAAACCTAACGTGTCTTGCCGCATCATCTGCGCTATGTCCTTTGTGAGCCTTTTGTTCTCGAATATCGCTGTTTTCGGTCAGGCTCCGCGGGGCAAGCAGACAGCTTCGAACAAGGCCGCCTCAGCGCCGAAATGTTCCGGCGCGTGGACCGGCAATATCACCTACACGCGCGAGCAGTCGATGACCGACACAAAGACGACCCAGCGTGTCAGCAACCGCGGCAAGGACACTCGCACCATGGAGATGCGTTACAACTACAAGGCGTCGGTCGCGGTACTCGAATCGCCCGAGCGGAACGGTTCGAACATCGGCAAGGCCAATATCGACCACACGTTCACAAGCAGCGACAAGACCCAGGCACGCGAAGAGAATTCGTGCGATCGGGGAAAAACGTGGCAAGTGATGTTCGGCGACTTTGAATCAAAGAGCGAGGCCCGCGGACAGGCGTCGGGCGTCGAGGCGAACGTCAGCGTCGGCGTCAACGACGACGGAACATACTCGGTCAGCGTCGGGATCCCGCAGATACAGGGCATCGTTACGGGCGAGGAAAAGGCGTCGTTCTCGGGCCAGTGCAAACCGAAAGAAGGCAAAACCGTGACATTGCCTTCGACACCGACGACCATTGACGGCAATTCGATCACCTCGGACGGCCGCGACTGTGTCGATCCTCGCGATCCGAACCAGCTTTCCGGTTCATACACCAGATCTTGGCAAAATGTCACCGAGACCATTACCTGGAACCTCAAAAAATGCGGCGCTCCGCTACGCATTACCGATCTCCAGTTTGAGGATATGAAGTTCCCGAACTGGAACGACTGGCACGCCATCACCGAGCAAAAAGGCACGATCGACGGCAACCTCGTCAAGATCAAGGCAAAGGTCCTCAACGAATCGGGCGAGACAAAATACGCCGACGTTCGCTTTAAGGAAACATATAAGGGCGACAAATGGGACGGTGCCCGGCCCGATGCCGCACTCAAGGACGATGTCGTTTCGGTTCGGGTCGAGCCTAACAGTGAGCAGACGGTCGAGCTGGTCTGGGATTCGAGCGGCTACGCGTGGTTCGACGACGGCCGACCGAGGCTGCTGCAGCGGATCAAGGCAGAGCTTGAGGAAAACAACAAAAAGGTCGACGAGACGACCAAAAACCTCAAGGTCGCTCCAAAACCGCTGGTACTCGTCCACGGACTATGGAGTAACTGGCGTGCCTGGGAATCGTGGCAGAACATTCTGACCACCTCGCATTCCTACGACTGGAAAGCGTTTCCCGTCGGCGAGAAAGCCGACAAGGGCGTCATGAATACCGGCGGTTCATTCCTGTCGACTCAGCCGACCAATTCGATCGGCGAGAATGCCGGCGAGCTGGAAAAATACATCGTGTACGCACAGCAGGACCGCAACGCCTGGCATGTCGATATCGTCGCGCATTCGATGGGCGGCCTGATCTCGCGTTATTACATCGCGCAGAAAATGGCGGCCGCCGCACCCGACGGACGGCCGACGGTTTCCCATCTTGTGATGTTGGGTACGCCAAACATGGGCTCGCCATGCGCCGATGTAATGAACGTCGCATTCGAATCGCTCGGTGAGAACGTCGAGGCCGTACGGCAGCTCAGACAGGATTATGTCGAGGGATTCAACCGCGTCAATGTCGCACGCAAGGGCGTAAAATTCTCGGTGCTGGCCGGCAATCCGCTCCCGACGATCTGCAAGGATATCGTCTGGAACGA
>CAYSMU010000490.1:0-2746 GCA_964432145.1 uncultured Chloracidobacterium sp. | reverse complement strand
GGCCCAGAAACCGGAGGCGATCGAGCTCTAGTTCAAGGTTCAAAGTTTAAGGTTCAAAGTTGGAAAAACGGCGGATCTTAACTTGGAACTTGGAACTTGAAACTTTGAACTATCAAGTTATGGCAGACATTCAATATTACGGCACCGGCCGCAGAAAGACCTCGACAGCACGTGTATATCTTCGTCCCGGTTCGGGCAAGATCACGGTCAACAAGCGTGAGTTCAACGCCTACTTCCCTAACGAAGCGTTGCAGATGATCATTCGTCAGCCGCTTCACTTGACGGAAACCACCGAGAAATTTGACATTCTCGTCAACGTTGACGGCGGCGGCACTGCCGGACAGGCGGGTGCGGTGCGTCACGGCATCACGCGTGCGTTGATGGAATTTAATGCGGACCTTCGTCCGGCTCTCAAGAAAGCAGGGCTCGTTACCCGCGACCCGCGTCAGAAAGAGCGTAAGAAATATGGGCAGAAAGGTGCCCGTGCGAGATTCCAGTTCTCGAAACGATAAGAAGATGATCTTTGATCTTCGATTTTGGATCTTTGATTTTTCAAAGATCGAAGGTCAAAGATCAAAGATCAAATCCATTGCGGCGGTTCATTGGTTATCAACATCCGTCGTGAGTACATAAACCAAGGAGATACAGTTTTGGCAACAGTTACGATGAAAGAACTCCTCGAAGCAGGAGTTCACTTTGGCCACCAGGTTCGCCGTTGGAATCCGAAGATGAAGGAATACATCTTTGGAGAGCGCAACGGCATTTATATTATTGACCTTCAGAAGACGCAAAAGCTCTTCCGCGACGCGTTGAATTACGTTACGGAATCGCTCAGTGCCCGTCCGAATCAGAAGGTGCTCTTTGTCGGAACCAAACGGCAGGCACAGGACGCCATCAAGGAAGAGGCAGAACGCTGCGGCGGCTTTTACGTCAACAACCGCTGGCTCGGCGGCTTGCTGACCAACTTCCAGACCGTTCAGAAATCGATCCAGCGCCTCAAGGACATCGAGCTGATGCGTGAGGACGGCCGTTTTGAGATGCTCACCAAGAAAGAGCGTCTCGGGCTTGACCGTGAGTACGATAAGCTGATGAAGAACCTTGCCGGTATCAAGGATATGAACGGGATGCCGGACATGATGTTCGTCATCGACGTTCGTAAAGAGGATATCGCCATCAAGGAAGCTAATCGCCTCGACATCCCTATCGTTGCGGTCGTCGATACGAACTGCTCGCCTGAGGGCATCGATCATGTCATTCCGGGCAACGATGACGCACTTCGTGCTATCCGTCTTTTCGCTTCGCGTATCGCTGACGCGATCATCGAAGGCCGGCAGGTTGGTACAGAGGGCGGCGTCGCCGTCACCGAGACTGACGAGACTGTCGAGGAAACAGCTGAGACTGCGGCGCCTGAGATCGGTTCGCTCACAGCAATTCCTAAGGAATACCTGACGCCGGATGAGGTCGCCGAGATCGAATCGGCCAACGTTCCGGACGAGGAAGAAGAGGAAGACGTTGAGGTCGAGACCGCCGCGGTGGAAGCAGAAGCGGCTCCTGAGGCCGAAACTGCCGTTGAAACGGCAGAAGCAAATACGGAAGAGAGCACGGAAGCAACAGCTAGCTAACGGAGTTTTTCAAATTACAAGCGTGGCTTTTTTCCGGTGTCGGCAAATAAGCTACGCTTTTTTATAAGCTATTTATTTGGAGTAAGTTATGGCAGAAGTTACAGCAAGTGCAGTTAAATCGCTGCGTGAAAAATCGGGCGCCGGTATGATCGATTGCAGGAACGCTCTCGTCGAGGCTAACGGTGATGAGAACACGGCAATGGACATCCTTCGCAAGAAGGGTATGGCGACGGCCGGTAAGAAGGCGGGCCGTGTGACCGCTGAGGGTGCAGTCGGCTCGTACATTCACATGGGCGGCAAGGTCGGTGTGCTCGTCGAGATCAATTGCGAAAGCGATTTCGTCGCGCGCGGCGAAGAGTTTCAGCAGCTCGTCAAGGACGTTGCGATGCACATCGCGGCGGTCGATCCGCGATACACCAACCGGTCCGATGTCCCCGAGGGCGACCTCGCCAAAGAGCGTGACATCCTGATGGAGCAGCTCAAGAACGACCCCAAAAACGCCGGCAAGCCGGAGGAAGTTCTCGCCAAGATCATCGAGGGCCGCCTGAACAAGTTCTATGAGGACAACGTTTTGGTCGATCAGCCGTTCGTCAAGGATCCGTCGAAGACCGTAGGGGAACTCGTCACCGAGAAGATCGCCTCGATCAAGGAAAACATTTCGATCCGCCGTTTTGCCCGCTTCAAGATGGGCGAAGGCATCGAGAAAAAGGTTGACGACTTCGCCGCCGAAGTATCGTCGATGGTCGGATAATAGTTGTGGAGTTACGGAGTCGCAGAGTTACAGAGTACTGAATCTCTGCCTTCGACTCTGCAACTCCGGTACTCTGCAACTCTGTAACTTCATGGCAAAGCCAGTATTCAACCGCATTCTGCTGAAGCTCTCGGGCGAGGCTCTGATGGGCTCGCAGAACTACGGTATTGATACTGCGGTGGCCGCGGCCGCTGCAAAAGAGCTGAAGACGGTTCACGATCTCGGGACCGAGATCGCGATCGTCGTAGGCGGCGGCAACATCTTTCGCGGCGTTTCGGAATCCGCCGGCAACATGGACCGTGCGGCGGCCGATTATATCGGCATGCTCGCGACGGTGATGAATGCCGTGGTTCTGCAGGACGCTCTCGAAAAG
>CAYSMU010000489.1:1814-2749 GCA_964432145.1 uncultured Chloracidobacterium sp. | reverse complement strand
GGCAGTATCAAGGAAGGAAGTGGACAGATCTCAACCGAAAGCGGCGTTCTGTCTGCCACTCAATATTCCTTTAGCACCCGTTTCGAAGACGGTATTGAAACAAATCCCGAGGAACTCATCGCTGCCGCCCACGCGGGCTGTTTCTCGATGGCATTGTCCGGCCAACTCGGAGCCGCCGGCATGACGGCGGAAAGCATTAAGACAACAGCATCTGTCCGTCTCGAAAAACTCGAAGACGGTTTCGCCATCACAAAGGTCCATCTCGACGTCGCTGCCAAGATCCCCGGTGCCGACGAAGCCGCATTCACGACCGCCGCAAACAACGCCAAGGCGGGCTGCCCGATCTCTAAGCTGCTCAAGGCAGAAATAACGATGGATGCGAAATTAGAAAGCTAGATCGCATACAACCGCAACAATACAAAAGCCACGATCATTACGAGTACGACCAACGCTCCGACGATCTGGCTTTTTGAAAATTTCATTTCGCATCGAATAGCTGCACGGGGTTTATCTTAAACTGCAGTTGCTTTGCGGTTTCTCGACCGCCGTCGCCTCCCTTCCGCTGCATTGTGACACGGCCGATCTTTAGGTTGCCCGTTCGCGTTATCTCGACCCTTCCCTCGCTAAAGAACTTTATAGTATCGGCGGACGACCGAATGACCCACCGCGGCTTGTCGGTCGACTTGAGCGCGACCATTACCCAGCCCGCAGCGTGAACGCCGTCGCCGGCAAAGAGGTCGGAAACGATCTCGTCTTTTTTTGCAGTAAAGAAATCAACTACTGCTTTCTGCGCTGCCGGGTCTAATTCATTCAGGTACATTCGCTTTGCATCGCGGCCGGCTTTTAATGGCGGCACTTCGCCGACAAAGTACTTGAGAGCCGCAGTGACCTCGGGTGGCATCTTCCACATCTTCGCATAGGTCGCCAACCAGCGT
>CAYSMU010000489.1:0-1804 GCA_964432145.1 uncultured Chloracidobacterium sp. | reverse complement strand
TCCGTTTTCTCTAGACCGCTGACCTTGACGCGGACCTCAACGTCGGCTTTCTCACCATGCGGCTTGGCAGCGGCGACATTCTCTACTTTAGCGATCTCATAGCCCATCGCCGCCAGCCACTGCCTTGCGTCTTCGTCCGTACGCCAGTTGTTGAATTTGTCGCGTATCTCGTCCTCGTTCCTGAAACCCGCCCTGGCCGTCTTCGAGCCCTGCTCGACCTTCGCAATGGCCGTCTTTTGACCGAGACACGGCTGAACGGACAACGCCATGCCCAGGAGGAAAGCCACTATGAAATTGAGGTAGAGAGAACGCCGCACGGTCATATTTTCCGATATTAAGTCTAAAGCTGGCACCGTATCAATCACCAAACACCGGCCGCTGAATCTCTGGCGCAACTCGATGTCCATTTTCACTCCAACTTTTTCTCGAAACTGCCCCTCATTAGTCGTTTAATCCCCCAGTTCCTTCAACAGCAGTCTTTCAAGGGGACATTAGAACCTATTACCGCCAATGATCTCAGATCGGACGCGGCACTTTCTCCATTTTGATGGATATCGGCTTTGAAACAATTGCGAGTGCGACGGTCATCTGCTATGACCGCGTGCCTGTGCTCGTCACCGACCCTTGGATCACCGGGAGCGCTTTCTTTGGCAGTTGGACACTTACGCACGAGGTTCCCGAGGAACAAATGCGCGCTATCCGGGATTCTGCCTTCGTTTGGTTCTCTCATGGGCATCCGGACCACTTGAACGCCGATTCCCTTCCGCTTTTCAGGGACAAGAAAATACTGTTGCCCGATCATGTCGGCAAACGCATAAATTCCGAACTTTCCGAGCAAGGATTTGACGTCACCGTTCTCAAAGATCGTGTTTGGTACCCGCTCTCCGAAAATATTCGCGTGCTTTGTATCGCCGATTATAATCAGGACGCTGTACTTCTGATCGATATCAATGGCCGTCTCGTGGTCAATATCAACGACGCGAGCGACCACGGATGGGGACGATTCGTAAAGCGCGTTATCAAGCGATTTCCGATCTCGTTCTTGCTGGCGCTCGAGTGCTACGAGGACATCGACATGTTCAACCTGTACGATGAATTCGGCAATGCGATACGCCCGCCCGACACCAGCAAAAATCCGCTCGGCCGCCGTGCCGAACTTCGACGTCAGGCCTTCGGTGCCAGGTATTTTGTCCCGTTCAGCTCAATGCACTGCTATCAGCGCGAGGACAGCGTTTGGGCGAATCGTTATGGAGCACCGCTGTCGGACTATCGCGTCGGGCCGCCGCAGATCGAGGATACCGTGCTGCCGGCATTCCTGAGCTACGACTGCGTTACCGACACGTTCACCGAGATCGACCCGCCCGAGTGCGAGCCCAGGATCGTGCCTGCGTCGGCGTTTGGCGACGACTGGAGCGAACACCTGAGCCGCGACGAGGCGGCCGAGGTCACCGCGTATTTTCGATCGATCGAGCACCTTGCGACGTTTCTTGATTTCGTCAATATTCGTGTTGGCGGCAAGGACCATATCGTTGAGCTGGCACGGAAAAAGTTTAACCGCGGGCTGACGTTTGAGGTGCCTCGAAACTCTCTGATGATCGCGGTGCGATATCGGGTTTTCGATGACCTTCTGATCGGCAACTTCATGAAAACGACCTTTCACGGCAAGTGGGCAAAGCCCTGCCTTTATCCGGATTTCAGCCCGTACGTCGCCAAATACGCCGACAACGGAGGAGCGAGGACGGAAGCCGAGATAGCCAGATATTTTGCCGAATACCGACAGCGAGCGGCGATGGAACACCTGCAA
>CAYSMU010000488.1:0-2751 GCA_964432145.1 uncultured Chloracidobacterium sp. | reverse complement strand
ATTGCGCGATGGCCAGCCCGGCCCCGCGCTCGACCGTTTCCTTGAACTCGGCCTCATCGAGCCGCGAAAAAGTCCTGATGTTTTTGACAATGTCCCGTATCCTAACTGAGCCGCCAATGCAATCGTCGACGATCGACTGGATATCATCGAGCACCTGTGGATAGCCAATTTGTTCCTTGATCCGCGCGGCATCCGTATCCTGTCTCTGACCTGCCTCCGCCTGATCGTAATATTTCAGCAAGCGGATTATGCCGATGACGTACTGACCAAGCATCTGCATGTTTGCGTGAATGAACCCAACCGGGTTATTCAATTCGTGGGCAATGCCGGCCGCGAGTTGGCCGAGAGAAGCCATCTTTTCACTTTGTATTACCTGTGCCTGAAGACGTTCAAGTTGTACTTTGCGATCCATCAGTTCCTTGTTCTTCCTTTCCAGATCAAGCCTTGACCGATCAGCGTTTATTCTGAGCTGCCGGTGAGACAACGCTCGTTCTACCGTGATCTCGAGTACCTCCCGTTCGCATGGCTTTATGATGTAGTCAAAGGCTCCGAGTCTCACAGCATCCAGTGCCCGCTGCGGACGGTCAATTGCGGAAACAATTATTACTTCGATGGTCGGAAAGTCTTCAACGATCTTGCGGAGCAATTCGATTCCCGAACGGCCCGGCATGATGATGTCGGTAATAACAACGGCGAAATCCCTTTTTCGTAATTCGGAGATCGCTTCGTCAAACGAACCTGCTTCGACGCAAACAAGCTCCTTCGACAGATAGTTTGCAAGTACTTTTCGTGCTGTGCGCGAGTCGTCAACGATCAATGCTCTCTCACGGAACTCTTGGTTACGCTCGAGCGCAATTTCGGGTGAAATGGTTTGCGGTGACTGACAGGTTACGGTGTTACAGGTCTGTATCATAGATCCGTTTATTGCGTAAATGCGAGCGACCGATCGCCGAAATCGATCGACGACCCGCAGCACTCTTCTATCTCAAATGGCAATAACCAGACCACTCGAACTGAAACCCGTAACTTGTTGACTTGAAGAAGGTTGAAGGGAAAATGGCAAGTGATACCCGGGTCTGGATGATTCTTCTATGGGGCATTCTGCCACACCGATCTTCCCGTGAAGCCCAAACAGTGGACCTACGGAACGAAGCGGCGGTCAGGTCTTCGTAACACCTACTTTAGCGGCCCATTGGGTCTCGACTTCGATCAAGCCGAGGCATGGGCCGCTATCCGAAGCTACTATGGTTTTTTCGGGGCGAAGAGCTTGTCGTCCAACGCGACGTTGTGTTTGACCGACCTGATCATCGTGACAATGTCGCCGTTCGAGATCGAGTTGGTGACGGTACGGAAAGGTATTTTTATCCCGTCCACATCCCGATAGTCGCTGAAGGTGACCGTGTACGGTATCTGCTGAGAGCTGGTGCTCGAGACCTCTACGCCGTCGCGTTTAAGCAGCAGGAAGGTCGTCGTCGAATAATACTCCTTGAACGCCGAGCCCGCCTTTGGTTCAAAGTCCACGATGTAGGCTTCTTCGCCATTGACCTTTGCAGTGCCGGTGACGGCCACGCGTTTGTAGTTTGTGGTCCAATCGAGCGGGCCGTAAAAGTCGGCTCCGAGACGAGCATCGTCGAGACGCTTGCCAGTGAATTTTTCCGCGGGCGAGAAACTGTAAGCCTGTTCGCCCGTCGTGCCGTCGAAGTAATCCCAGCCGGTCGCGATCGTCTTGCCCAACGCGGTCATCGTCGTTTCGGAGGCAGCCTTGTTCGGGGCCTTTGACCACGACGTCGTTTTGCCTTTTACGCCCTGATTTTCGAGGTCGAGGTCGGCCTCTACCACCCGCGTCGTGAGCTTTCGCCACGCTGCCTCGCCGCCGACCGCGTCGACGGCCTTCTTGTGAAGCTCTTCGGTGGTGATCTTCGGCAGCGAAGTCTCGCCAGCGCGTTTGAATTCGAATTCGCCCTCGGGCTGCGAGACGACGACGCTGATCACCTTGCCGGTTTCGTCGCGTTTAGGTTTGAGCGAATATGTCTCGGGCAGCGGCGTTAGAGCATACGAGCCGTCCCCTTTCTCGGTCAGCGTGTACGGCTGCTGGCCGGTGATGTTAAAGGTGACCTTGCCGTCAGATCCCTTTATCTCGACAGCGGCGATGCCCGCGGGCGTCAGGTAAGTGCCGACGAGGTCAGTGACCTTGCCGGTGCCCGAGGCAGTGGCGGCCGGTTTGAAGACGTTGCCGTCCGGACCGATACGCGGCAGGGTGTAGTTCCCATGCGGCTGCTGAAGGTACATCTCGGTCGCGTCGCCCTGCTCGGGGTTGAACTTGACCGCAAAACCATCCGGAGCACCATCCAACCTGAACTGACGCGGTGCCGTGCGGACAAGCTTATAGTCCGGTTGCCCGGGCACGACCAGGAACATATCCTCGCCGACGATCTTGACCTCCATATCCATATTCGCCGCGGCGAGGCGATACTTGCCGGCCATGAACTGCATCGTCTTGAGCGGGAGTTTGACGGCCTCGTTCTTTGGTTCCTCGAGGATGTTCGACCAGATCACGGGCATTATGTCGTTGCCCAGGCTCGAACCCGAGACGTTGGTCAGCATGACGAAACCGAGCTTTTTCTCGGGGATCATCGCTACGAGAGAGTTGAATCCGTCGATATTGCCGCCGTGCTGAACGACTGTGAGGCCGTTCCATTTTTGCAGCATCCAGCCGAGCGCATAGTTCATCGTACCCGCGGGGTTCATCTT
>CAYSMU010000487.1:0-2766 GCA_964432145.1 uncultured Chloracidobacterium sp. | reverse complement strand
ACCACAAGAAACTATCGCTACGCTTGTCCCAGCCAAACTCCCAGCCAAAGAAGCTCGTCGTATCACTCGCGCTTCCGGTCATCGTCCACGCCAGCAACGGCACCGCGACAACCGCGACGCCCACACCGAACGTGATCCATTCCATCCACTTCGCAGGCCGCAAAATGAACAAGAACGCGGTTACGATAAACAGCACCGCCAAACTGTGCAGGTGGATCAACGGCAGCGTGCCCGCTAAAAGCCCGACTATGAACGTGGACAAGGGGAAATGTGAAAACGTGAAAAAGTCCGACATCGTCACTTTTTCACTTTTTCCTTTTTCCACTTTCTCACTCGCGAAGATCCTCCACAGAACGCCCAGCACCAACACAACAAGCGGCAGCCCGAGCAGCATGCTTCGCTGCGTGATAAACAGCACGACCATCGAATTGCCCCAGCGAAACTGCTCGCCGATGGTGTAGTCGCGTGGCAGGTTTGAGAGCACGCTGATAATACCCTTGCCCGATGCACTGACGTCGCTCAGGAACCAAAGGAACCCGAGGCCGCCGCTTAAAAACAACAGTGCCGGTGCGATGCGGCCGGCGAGCTTATTTGCGGTGACGCGAGCAACGAACTTTTCGAGCAGGACAAACAGCGAGAATGTCCACAGTACGTTCTGCGTGACTATCGCCTCGCGATAACCTATCCCGAGCTTAACGAAGCACGCGGAGATGAAGTCGGTGATGAACGGATACGCGTATTTCGCCCCCGACCAGATCGGGTTGTCGGGCGGAAACTTTGCGGCTTCGCTAAAGCCGAGAATAGCGCCGATGTGATACGGCAGGTCGCCAAGATTCTGTGAGCCCCCCGTAAAAATACCATCGCTGGTCTGATAGACCGTCTGGCCAAAAAAGAACCAAAACAGAAGAAAAAAGAATGCGTAATAGAAAAAACTCAGCGATTTTCTAACGCTCGCGCCGTCCAGGCGGCCTTTTGCCCTGTTGCGGTCCTGCTTGAACCGTTTCGCCGTGTCGCCGTACCTGCTCAGGGCAAATAATCCCAGTGTCGCGGCCAACGAGATGATCACCGACACCGAGCTAAAGCCGATCGCGTACGAGACGACAAACGCCGCGATGCCAAAGATCGCCGAACCAGCGATGCAGCCCGCGGCGAGGCGCCAGAGCAGAGGCTCGTCATCGGCGATCAAGTACGTCAGCATCATCCCTGCCGACGCGATCAGCAAAAGTAGCAATAGAGATAACAGCATAAATAGCGAGCGGAACTTCTACATAAATTACTTTAATTCGGCAACTAAAGGCAATTAACGTCTCTGTGCAAGCCCTATGCTATAGTGTTCAGAATCGCCCACCGATCAATTCATGGCAAAAAAGCTCGGCGTCATCGTGCTTGTCCTTCTTCTAGCCGGCATTGCCGCGCTTTTCTGGACATTTTCGGCGGCGCGGCTCGAGTTCACGCCGCTCGAGGCCGCCGAACTTCCGCCCGCGATGCCACCGCCGGGAATGACGCTTAGCTCACTGCCGACCGGATCGATGGAGAGCCGTGCTCTGTTCGCGTATCGAGGAGGAAGTTTAAGCGATAAACGGGAGTTTGCGATGACGGCCTTTCTTGTCCGTCATCCGAAGGGCGACCTGCTGTTCGACACCGGCTTTGGGTTCGACGTGGAAGAGCACATTAAGACAACGCCATGGCTGATGCAGCAGATGACGACCTACACTCGGACCAAGACGGTCGCCAATCTATTCGGGGGCAGCGGCTATCTACCCTCACAGCTCGCCGGCGTCGTCCTTACACATGCGCATTGGGATCACGTCAGCGGCCTCGACAGCCTGCCCGGCGTCAAGGTTTGGGTCACACCGGCTGAGAAGCGTTTCATCGACTCGGGCGACCGGGCGATGAGGTTGATAAATGCTTTTAAGGACATCAGGTACCGAGAATATAACTTCACCGACGGGCCGTATCTCGGGTTTGAAAAGAGTTTCGACGTCTGGGGCGACGGCTCGGTGGTGATCGTCCCGGCACCGGGCCATACGCCGGGGTCGATCGCCGCATTTATCGCGTTGCCGACCGGTGCACGATACGCATTGCTCGGCGACCTCGTGTGGCAAATGGAGGGCATCGATATTCCGGCCGAACGCCCGTGGATGTCTCGTCAACTGGTTGATGAGAACAGTGATGAGGTCCGTCAGCAGATCGCCAAGGTCGCGGCGATCCGCAAGCGTTTCCCCGAGATCCATATGATCCCGGCCCATGACTCGCGTGCCGCGTCGCGGGTTCCGATGTTCCCCGCCTCGGCAAAATGAGCACGCCATTCAGCGACGAATTGCTCAACACAGCCCTCGAACTCGCGACCGAGTGGGGCGAGAATTTTCGCAAGCCCATCCACGACCGCATCCGCCAAAAATATCCCGATCTGGCCGACACCGAGATCGACGAACTCACCGAGACCGCCCGCTGTGCCGAGAGCCGCATCTACACCCTCGCCGAGGACGAGCTCGCCGGCACGCTGACCGAGGGTGAGATCGTCACCGCGGCGATGCGCGAGATCCCGTGGCTCAACGCCCAAAACGCCGGCCGCCTCAAGAACATCGGCATGTACTACGCCCGCCGCTAGCTCTACATTTCCACTTTTTCACCCTTTCACTTTTTCGCGCTTTCCCTGTACCATTAGCTCTTTTGGCCTGACAGGCCCAGAGACAGCCTTATGCTTCAAGCCGGTATCGTTGGCCTGCCCAACGTCGGAAAATCAACCCTTTTCAACGCCCTCAC
>CAYSMU010000486.1:0-2802 GCA_964432145.1 uncultured Chloracidobacterium sp. | reverse complement strand
GCCAAAAGTAGTTTTTGGGGGCGTTGCGGATGTCCCAGCCGGATCGTTGGCGTTCGGACGACGGTGCGGCCGCTGCATTTTGTTCGGCTGATTCAGATGTCACGTGGCAAGTGTATTTTTGATCGGACTCGACTGTCAAAGGAGTGGCGGACTTCGATCGTGTACTTCTCTGCCCTTACCGGGATCTTACCGAATTCTGCCTCAAGAAATTTCCCGTGTGGAACCGGCCTATGAAGACAAAGAGACGCGGACGATAAGGTGACTTTGCTTTTCACGCTTGAGCTGAGATAGATTAGACGCAATTTCATCAACCAATTAGTTTCCGAAATAAAGAAATGAATAAGATCGATAGACGCGAACTGATCAAAACTTTTTCGCTCGCGCTCGGCGCGGGTCTCGTTTCGCCGGGTGCCCTTCTTTCGGCCGCGGAGATAACGCGTGCGAATGAATTGAGCTTTACCTCGGGTCTCGCCCTCGATAAACCGGTCACGGCTATAACGCTCGGTGCGGGCGCGCGCGGCAATGTTTACGGAAACTACGCTTTGAGATATCCCGAAAATCTCGACATCGTCGGAGTCGCCGAACCGATCAAGATCCGTAACGACCGTTACACCGCGAAACATCAGATCGACGAAAAGAACCGTTTCCCTACCTGGGAACGCGTTTTTGAGCGCCCAAAGTTCGCTGACGCGATCATCATTTCGACGCCCGACAATCTGCATTATGCCCCGTGCATGAAGGCTCTTGAGATGGGTTATGACATTTTACTGGAAAAACCCATCTCGCCGAGCGAACGCGAATGCCGCGACATTCTGCGGCTCGCCAAAAAGACAGGCCGGATCGTCGCCGTTTGTCACG
The DNA here is from genome assembly GCA_964432145.1 of uncultured Chloracidobacterium sp. GTDB lineage: Bacteria > Acidobacteriota > Blastocatellia > Pyrinomonadales > Pyrinomonadaceae > OLB17. Next base: position 1,944 of record CAYSMU010000486.1, on the reverse strand, counting down.
TACTGCGTTACGCTCCGTATTTCATCAAACTGCGTGAGATCATACAGAGCGGCGTGCTGGGCAAAGTTGTTTCAGTTCAACATCTCGAGCCGATCCAGCACATTCACATGAGCCATTCTTACGTTCGCGGAAATTGGCACAACAGCAAACAGACGACACCGATCATTCTCGCGAAATCCTGCCACGACCTGGACATCCTGAGATGGATGCTGGGCAAACAGTCGAAAAGCATACAGGCCTTTGGCGATTTGAGTTGGTTCCGGAAAGAAAACGCTCCCGAAGGAAGCACGGCGCGTTGTACAGACGGCTGCAAGGTCGAAAATTCCTGTCCGTACTCGGCTCTTCAAATTTACTACCGCAAGCGTAGTTGGACCTACGTTTTCGATCTTCCCGAAAACAGGGACGAACATGGCGATTTCATAATGAACCAGCTCAAGACGACCAATTACGGCCGCTGCGTTTATCGCATGGAAAACGATCAGCCCGACCACTACACCACCAACATCCTTTTCGACGACAATGTCACAGCGTCCTTTTCGATGGAGGCTTTCACCTCTTACGATGGCAGACGAACTCGCGTAATGGGAACGCTCGGGGATGTTGTCGGAGACATGACTTCTATGACACACACCGATTTTCTGACCGGCAAAAAGACCGAGTGGAAGCAGGAATCGGACGGTCATGGCGGCGGCGACTGGCGATTGGTAAATGACTGGCTGCTGGCGATCTCCAAAAAAGATCCCTCGTTGCTGACCTCGACGATCGACCAGTCGATCGAAAGTCATATTATGGGATTTATGGCTGAGAAGAGCCGAAAGACCAAAAAGGTGATGGACATAAAAATGTAAAAAAGGACGAGGCAATAAAGCTACGTCCTTCCAGATAACGCTAACGATAGCTGCTATTAGTGATGTTCGTCAAAACCTTCCGGCATGCCGTGATAGATCTCACTCCCGGTCGCGACAAACTCTTTCGCCTTTTCACTCATTCCAACGGCCAGTGCCTTTTCAGCCTCGATGTTTTGCGCGTTGGCATAATCACGAACATCCTGCGTTATCTTCATCGAGCAAAAATGCGGGCCGCACATTGAACAGAAGTGGGCAAGCTTTGCACCTTCAGCGGGTAGGGTCTCGTCGTGAAACTCCTTTGCCTTTTCCGGGTCGAGGCCAAGGTTGAACTGGTCTTCCCAACGGAATTCGAACCGGGCTTTGGACAATGCGTTATCGCGATATTGAGCACCGGGATGTCCTTTTGCAAGGTCGGCAGCGTGAGCCGCGAGCTTGTATGTAATGACGCCTTCCTTCACGTCCTGTTTATTGGGCAAGCCGAGATGTTCCTTCGGAGTTACATAACAAAGCATCGCCGTGCCGAACCATCCGATCATCGCCGCGCCGATGCCGCTTGTGATGTGGTCATAGCCCGGTGCGATGTCGGTCGTCAGCGGCCCGAGCGTGTAGAAAGGAGCCTCGCCGCAAACCTCGAGCTGCTTGTCCATGTTCTCTTTGATCAGGTGCATCGGCACGTGACCGGGGCCCTCGATCATCGTCTGGCAGTCCATCTCCCAGGCGATCTTGGTCAGTTCACCGAGCGTGTCTAATTCTGCAAACTGCGCCTCGTCATTAGCGTCGGCGATCGAACCCGGCCGCAAACCGTCGCCAAGGGAGAACGCCACATCATAGGAGCGCATGATCTCGCAGATCTCTCGGAATCGTGTGTAAAGGAAACTCTCCTCGTGGTGTGCGAGACACCATTTCGCCATGATCGAGCCTCCGCGGCTGACGATTCCCGTTGTCCGTTTAGCCGTCATCGGAATATACGGCAAACGAACGCCGGCGTGGATCGTGAAGTAATCGACGCCCTGCTCGGCCTGCTCGATCAGCGTGTCGCGGTAAATTTCCCAAGTCAGGTCCTCGGCTTTGCCGTTCACCTTTTCAAGCGCCTGAT
>CAYSMU010000485.1:0-2804 GCA_964432145.1 uncultured Chloracidobacterium sp. | reverse complement strand
ATATCCTCGAAAGCGATTTTCGGCTGGTAATCGAAAAATTGAATAGTCCGTTGTCGGCGCTGACTTTCGCCCCGTTAAACCAGAGGACGGTCGAGGACCTTGAGCAAATTCCCCGTAACATCGTTCCCGATATGCCGGACCGCCTTATCACTGCAACCGCGTACAATCTCGATCTGCCGCTGATCAGCAAAGACACGAACATTCGAAATCTGCAAAATGTAAAGATCATTTGGTAGTAATTTTATCTGAATGCCCACGACAGAGATGCCATGCAGGACAATTGGCAGATCGCCGTTAATGACAGCCGCGACGATGGAAGACCGAGCGGATCGTAAGTCTGAATGAGCGGGGCGAGATCGTGGTGAATGAGCGTCGGTTTCGCGAGATCGGGCGGCCCGCGACCGTTACGCTGCTTTATTTGCTGCCTCCCACCACGGCGTCCTCACGGTTTGACTCGATCAACGGAAATTGATCGAGAGTCGATTGTTTAAAGCACTTGGTTAATCCGGACCGTTTAAAGCATGCAAGCATTTAAAGCGTTTGCTTGTTTAAAGCGAGTGTTTAAGGCGTGGGTTATTGACGCCGCGGGGAATGACAAATTTTTCAGATGACTTCTCGCTAAACGGTGCCCTTACTTCGTGCGGGCTTCTGCAACGAAGCCGAGCCTTGCGGCCGTCGTCGTCAGGCCAACGATTGTCTTGGCATCCTCGATCTCTCCGTTTCCGGCCATTTCTAATGCGTGTGTGAGCGGGATGCGATGAACCTCGACGATCTCGTCGTCCTCGAGGTTTTGCGAGGTCGCGGTCAGTTCGGTGGCGAGATAGACGAACATCTTTTCGGTCAAAAATCCGGGCGAGACATAAAACTCGGCGATCTTCTCGATCTTTGCGGCGGTGACGCCGATCTCTTCTTCAAGCTCGCGGATCGCTCCAACCTGCGGGTCTTCGCCCTTTTCGAGCGAGCCGGCAGGTATCTCGAGCAGGTATTTGCCCGCAGCGTGGCGATATTGGCGGACCAATGCGACAGTGCCATCGTCAAAAATGGGTACGATCACACAGCTTCCGCGATGAGAGATGATCTCTCGTTTGTATTCGACGTCGCCCTCGCGGATCGTGTCTATGGATACGTCAAAAATGCGGCCCTGGTAAATAGGTTCGGAAGAAATGGTTTCAGGCATCAGTGTTTTCGGCGAACGACGTAATCGATCAGGTCGCTCAAACACTCTCTAGCCTCGCACGGAGCGAAATTGTCAGTCAACACGAGCCGGGCGTTAGACAGGAAACAATTTGGCTTGAGCGATCTGCCAAAAGATTATGAATCCCGCGGCAACGTTGATGAAGGGAAACGCTCGGTAGAGTTTGAAAAGCCGGCCGGTCTTGACCGAGCGGACCGATGCGAGCATTAGTATCAAATACGCGGAGCCGAGCGTGACGCTGGCAAGGCCGAGATATTCGAGCGAGAGTACCGCGGAGCCGGCGTAAAGGCAGAAGCAGATCGCCAGCGTGCCGTACGGCCCGAAGAACGTGGCGATCGTGTTGAGGCCGGCTTTGCGGTCGGCGTCGATGTCGGGAATTGCCGAATAGGCATGCATTGCCGCCGTCCAGAGGCCGCCCGCGACGATCAATATCGTTGGCGGCAGTTGTCCCGCGGAGATCGCATAGGCAAACACGCCGGGCATAACGTAGAGTACGTTGAACGCCGAGTCGAGCACGGGCTTGGTTTTGGCTCGTATCGGCGGCGAGGAATAGAAGATCGATAGGAAGATGAACGTCTGCAAGGCTGCGAAAGACGGAACATTAAACAAAACGGCAGCCAGGATTATGAACGGCAAATTCAGCGCCGCTATCCAGTAGAATAGACGGCGGCGGCTCTCAGGGCCGACCAAGGTTTCGTATTCGGTCTTTTTCTCGTTGAGACTGTCGGTCTCATAATCGAAGATGTCGTTGATGCCGTAAACCAGCAGATTCGCTGGCAGCAGGAAATACAGGCCGAAGACGACGAAACGCCAGTCGGCCAATTCGCCGCGGGCCGCAATGCCTGCGGCGAGTCCGACGAGGTACGGGCCGAAAACGTAGAACCAAAATCGCGGCCGGCTGACCTTTAACAAGAAGTGCATGATCATTAGAGACGCTTAGGTCTCAAAGAAGTAATTATTAATTATCAATTAGTAATTACTAATTAACAATCAGACGGTTGCCGCACGAATGTACAGATATTTAACGAGAAAACAACTCTACCTTGTCGGGACAATTCTCGCGGCACTCACGGTGAGCGCCTTTTTTATGGCGAATGTCGTTATTCCTACTGACCTGAATTTTGTCTCGGGAATAAACGTCATTCTCTTTGCGTTACCGTGCTTCTGGGCTTCGGTGCGATGGCTCGGGCGGCGCGACGCAATTATCTTATTCGTCGTATTCGGCGTTTTAGCTTTAGCGATCGAGACCTCGGCGATAATCACAGGTTTTCCGTACGGGCATTTTGGTTATTCCGGGCTGTTGGGATACAGGCTTTTTGGTTACACGCCCTGGACCGTCGCCCTAGCCTGGACGCCGCTGGTCCTTGCCGCGTATGCGGTGGCGAGCCGGGCGATCGTCGGCGAGGGCAGGTCGGTGGTTTCGCGGGCCGCGAGAGTGATAGTCGTCGCGGTTCTGTTAGTCATATTCGACGTCGTTCTCGATCCCGGAGCCGTTAAGATCGGATTTTGGCGTTACGAAGGCGGCGGGCCGTTCTATGGTGTTCCGGTGTCTAATTTCGTTGGCTGGTTAGTCTCCGGGGCCATCGCGGGGATCGTGTTGGAGATATTT
>CAYSMU010000484.1:1917-2804 GCA_964432145.1 uncultured Chloracidobacterium sp. | reverse complement strand
CAATCGCCACGATGTGGCGAGGGTCAATTTCTTTAGCGTTCCGTGGGATTCACCCACGGCTGAATTCATTTGACCGCTACGCGACGATCTTCGCACCCCGAACCGCTAATTTGTCGACCCGATCCCGCTTCACTTCAAACCCAATTCCCGGCCCTTCCGGTGCGGTAATAGTGCCTTCGGAGCTGACCTCGACCGCCGGGTCAATGATGTCTTCGTGCCAATAGCGTTTGCTTGCTGAGACGTCGCCGGGCATCGTGTAGCCGGCGAGGGTTGAGATCGCGATGTTGTGTGCTCGGCCGATGCCGGATTCGAGCATGCCGCCGCACCAGACGGGCATTCCGGCTTCGCGGCAGATCTTTTCGACCATTTTTGATTGCGTGTGGCCGCCAACGCGTCCGTTTTTTAGGTTGATTATTTTGCCTGACTTTAGCTCGATGGCCTTGCGGGCGTCTTCGGGAGATTTTATCGGTTCGTCGAGGCAGACTGGCGTTTTGATCTGTGCCTGCAGCTTCGCGTGGTCGATGATGTCGTCGTACGGCAGCGGCTGCTCGAGCATCATGAGGTTAAATTCGTCGAGGCTCTTGAGCTTGTCGATATCGGCGAGAGTGTATGCAGAGTTCGCATCGCCCATCAGCAGAATATCGCCGAATTCGGCACGGACGGCCTTGATCACATCGTAGTCCCAACGCGGACTGATCTTGATCTTGATGCGTTTGTAACCCGCCTTGACCTCGACGCGGATCTTCTCCAGAAGCTGTTCGACCGAGTCCTGAATACCGATCGAGACGCCGCACTCGATCTCCTGATTTACACCGCCGAGGTGCCGCCAAAGCGGTACGTCGAGCTTTTTTGCTTCGAGGTCCCAGCATGCGGTCTCGATGCCGGAC
>CAYSMU010000484.1:0-1907 GCA_964432145.1 uncultured Chloracidobacterium sp. | reverse complement strand
CCGGTGACCGCGGGCCCATTTCATCAGGTTCCAAACGTCCGCCGCCGCTTCGACCTCACGGCCTACAACCATCGGAGCAAGTATCTTTTCAGCCGTGACCCACGCCGAATCGGTCCATTCGTCCGAGTAGCCCGGCTCTTCGCCACAGGTGATCTCGCCCCAACCCTCGGCACCGTCAGCATCCTCGACACGCACCAAGATAATGCGGCGCTCGTAGGTGCGGCCAAAGCTGGTCTCAAAAAAATGGACGAGCGGGAGATCGACCTCGGTCAGTTCTATTGATTTGATATTGAGCATTACGACAAAAACTCTAGGTTAGTAATAACCCGTGGGAAAAGCAAAAGGAAGCCGATTCCGGCAAGCTGCGTCGGCCTATTGCCGTCGCGCCGTCTGCTTACTCAGGCGGATTTGCCACCACCTCGAACTGGACGAATTGGGTCGCTACCTGTTGTTTCTTCTTGGCCAGTTCATCGGTGATGATGACCTGGAGAACGTAGTTTCCTGGCTCCATTTTTGACCCGACGGCTATCGCACCGGAGAGTTTGAGATGCTGCATATCGGTCTGGCCCAGCAGCTCAAAGTCACGCGGTATTCCGTCGAGGATGATCGCTCCGTCGCGAAAGACCCGTGTTTTTACCTTCAGTGTCGGCCGATTGAGAGCGTTAAGCTTTGCGTTATAAACCTCGAGCCCGTATCGAAGGACCGAGCCGACCCTGACTCGCCGCTGCGCGGTATCCGACATCGAATCCGATGCTCGTCCCGAGAAATCCGGGGACGCCATCCTTTGCCAGTCAGCCGCGCTGACATTTTCGATGACCACGCTCGACAGCGTGAGCCTGCCTTTCTTCAGGTCCGGGACCTCGATGAACTGGCTAGCCGACCCTACACGGCCGCCCTGCGAATCTCGCAGGGCAACGCGGTATTGATATGCCCCTGGCTTCTTGACCGGGAAGGCAAAATGGTAAACGAACCCGTTTTCAATGATCCGCTTATAGGCGTCCGGCCTCAGCGTCATCGTATAGGTTTTGCCGAGTTGGTCCACGATCTGCCCGTTATCACCAAAGCTTGTAGCCAAAACGTCAAACACCGCCTTTTTCGATCCGTCCTTTTCGTCAGTGAACTTTAGATCGGTCGCATTCACGTGTAAAAGCGAACGGACAAACGACATGTTGCGGGCGTCGCTGCCAAAGAGAGCGTTCAACCGAAGGTTGATGTCGTTCACGGCGAAGGGCGAGACAAGCGCCGCATTGAGTTGCTGAGCGGGCGAAAGGGCCGCCGATGATCCAGTCTTGGCAACGGTAGCTACGTTGAAGAAGCCGCTTCGATAGCGAACCTGGACATCTTTGCGAAGCACTTTTACCGTCAGTTGATTGAATTTCCGGGCTGCCGCATCAAATGTATCGGAGTCAGGCTCGTAGCCGACTAGATAGTAGCTTTGATCGTCGAGGACGCGGCGGACGCCGCCGTTGAGATCGTTGTTGTTCCGGATCGCGATGCCGCCGGTTTCCTTGGCAAGATACGCCAATCCCTCCTGCGTGTCGAGCAACTGGTCGCGGCGCTCGGACATTCGTGCGTTCATCGACTCTGCGCTGGTGTCGCTGATCGAATCGGCGGCCGTGAATCCCGTATACTGCAGCCCTCGCGGATCGATCGTATAAAAGACCACGGACGATCGATTCGCCGCATCGATAAGCTGCCGAAGGCCCCTGAGCACTTCGCCCGAGTACTTCATGCCGTCTCGATCGGTCTCAAAGAGCTTGAACCCGTCGGAGAACAAGACGACCGACTTCCGCCCGGGCAGAACGCTCATTCCGTTCACGACGTACCTCAGCGCTCCGAGCGTCCCAGTCGAAAAGAGGCTATTGCGGTAGTCATTTTGGGCGTTGATGGCATTGCGTTCCTCTTCG
>CAYSMU010000483.1:0-2810 GCA_964432145.1 uncultured Chloracidobacterium sp. | reverse complement strand
GGATGTTTTGGAAGAAGATGTCTTGGGAAACGGCGAATCTGTTGACATTTCATTCAGCCGTACTGAAAAGGCCAATTTTTGGGACCTCAAAGTCATTTTTAGTGACGGCAAGTTTGCCATTTGGGAAAAGCTGAATCTTTCTCAGATAACCGACTTGACCATCTCGTTCAAGAATGGAAAGCCGTGGGCTACATGGAAGAACGGCGGTTAAAGCCGCCTGCGATCAATGCGGGTGATTTCCGCTATATTTTGGGCGGCCTGTGATGGTCGCCTTTTTTTCATCCTCCGGGAAACTGCATTGGTAAGATCTGACCCAAACCATGTTTAATGAGCATCCACGCCCGGTCGTCCAATTATCGGATGTTAGCTATTCTGTCGACGGGGTCACGATCCTCGATCAGATCACCATGGACGTCAACGAGGGTGATGTCTTGATATTGCTCGGCGAATCAGGCTGTGGCAAGACCACAACTTTGAAGCTGATCAATCGGCTTATCGAACCAACCGCGGGCGAAGTTTTAGTGGAAGGCAAGCGGACGACCGACTGGGACGCGATCGAACTTCGACGGCGTATCGGTTATGTTTTGCAGGACGGTGGGCTCTTTCCGCATATGTCCGTCAGGCAGAATATAGGCCTCGTGCTGACACTGCAAAACGCAGATGCGGGTGCGGTAAGAAAACAGGCAGATGACATGCTTACGCTCGTCGGCCTTGATCCGACAACGTTCGGCGACCGCTTTCCGCATCAGCTTTCCGGCGGCCAACGGCAGCGTGTAGGTGTCGCCAGGGCATTGGCCCCGGATCCTGAACTCTTGCTCCTCGACGAACCCTTCGGTGCTCTCGACGCCCTTACACGGACTAATATTCAAAAGGAATTCGCTCGCCTTGTCCGCGATCTCGGCAAAACCGCGGTCTTTGTCACACACGACCTTCACGAGGCAATGCTGCTCGCAACGCGAATCGCATTGATGGACAAGGGACGGATCGTTTTATTGGACGACCCCAAAGAATTTAGAAGGTCGGAAATACCGCTCGTGCGAACATACCTCGACACCGTTTTGATGCCGACGTGATCGGCGTTATCATTCGAAAACACTATGAACGATCAAAATAGACGCGAATTTATCAAGGCCGGTGCGGCCGGTTTGGCGGCATTTGCACTATTCGGTAATGCGAGGGGCGAGATGATCAATTTTGCAGACGGTGACCCGCATCCCGAGCTTGTCGAGGCAACGATCGCGGATCTTCAGGCAAAGATGAAATCCGGAAAGCTGACGGCGCGTAAGCTCACCGAGATGTATCTCGAGCGGATCAAGCAGATCGATACGAAGACACGCTCCGTCCTCGAAATAAACCCTGACGCACTCGCGATCGCTGACGCGATGGACAAGGAACGCAAAAAAGGCAAAGTGCGCGGGCCGCTGCATGGCATACCCGTTCTGATCAAAGACAACATCGACACCGCCGATAAAATGCACACGACGGCCGGCAGCTGGGCATTGTTCGACGCTCCTACGCCTAAACAGGACGCATTTGTCGCGGCACAGCTTCGCAAGGCCGGTGCCGTCATCATGGGCAAGACGAACTTGAGCGAATGGGCGAATTTCCGTGCTAATCCGCGAAACGGACGCGGGACTAGCGGTTGGTCCGGCCGCGGTGGGCAGACGAATAATCCCTACTTTTTAGATCAAAATCCAAGCGGTTCAAGTTCGGGTTCCGGCGTATCCGTTTCGGCCAATCTCTGCGCGGTCGCCATCGGTACGGAGACCAACGGCTCGATAATCTCGCCATCAGTGACAAACGGCGTCGTCGGGCTAAAACCGACTGTTGGCCTGGTATCTCGAAGCGGTATCATTCCGATCGCTCATACTCAGGACACGGCGGGGCCGATGACCCGCACCGTAGCGGACGCCGCTATCCTGTTGAACGCCATCGCCGGTACTGACAAGCTCGACCCCGCGACGGCAGAGGCAGATAAAAGACGGGCAAAAGACTATACAAAATTCCTCGATCCAAACGGTCTCAAAGGCGCACGCCTCGGCCTTATGATGGTGCCGCCAAGGACAAATCCGGAACCGTACAAGGCGTATTGGCAGCCTTTTATCGACAAACTACGTGCCGCGGGAGCCACGCTGGTCGACGTGACATTTCCAGACTACGGCCCAACCCAGGCCGATCGGACGAGCATCCTCCATTACGAGTTTAAGACTGACATTGCCAAGTACCTCGCCGGACGAGGAGGTCCTCACAAAACTCTCGCCGACCTGATCAAATTTAATGAAGACAACAAGGACAAGGAACTGCAGATCTTTGGCCAGGAGATCTTTATCGAGTCGCAAAAGAAAGGCGACCTAACCGACAAGGCATACCTCGATGCGATCGCCAAGGTCCACAAGTCGGTTCGCGAGGACGGCATCGACGGCCTTTTGGCAAAGAACAACCTTGACGCTTTTGTCGGCCCGATGGGGGCGGGCGTCGGGATCGCCGCCGTTGCGGGTTACCCATCCATCATTGTCCCAGTCGGGCTTCGCGACATTCCGGCGTCGACCAACGCCCAAGGCAACCCTGTCCCGGCATCGATCCAAGCGGCGGGAATGTTGTTTTTCGGGACTGCCTGGTCTGAACCAAAACTGATCAAATATGCGTACGCGTTTGAACAGATGACCAAAGGCCGTGTGACGCCGCAGTTTTTGCCGACGTACACAGCGAAATAGTAGCAGTATCACCAATTGGGTCACCCAACTGCTTCGGCAAACTATTCATGCGGAATAAGACCAATCTTGCGGGCCGTAATGGTGGTTTGGACCGTC
>CAYSMU010000482.1:0-2811 GCA_964432145.1 uncultured Chloracidobacterium sp. | reverse complement strand
CCATCCGCGCGATGGCGGAGCTGGCGCTTTAGGTCGATTGACGAATGCCCCTGTTCAGAAGTGTAAATTCGAAGGCGTGGCAAATCGCTGCGGCCTGCCAGTCCATGCTCGCGAATTTTCAGGTCGGCAAGATTTTCACGGGCCGCAGCGATGGCGTGGAAGGTACTGCTGGAGCCTCCGTCATACATAATCCCCAAAAACTCTGGCGGCAAACCGAGCATCTGCCTGAGCCAACTGAGAGTGGTTTGTTCAAGTTCCGTCGCCGTGGGGCACGAGTGCCATAACATGCTGTTGACGTTGAATACTGTCGATAGCAGTTCACCGAAAATTCCCGGCCCGCTGGCGGAGGAGGTAAAGTACGCGAAAAATCTCGGGTGGTTCCAGTGAACCAGACCCGGCATAATCAGGCGGTCAACATCGGCCAGGATTTGATCCATGGTATCTCCCTGTCCCGGTGCGGCGTCCGGCAGCTCTTCGAGCAGATCGCCACTCCGAACCCCCGGATATACCGGATGGTTCCCGACGTCAGTCAGGTAATCCGCGACCCAATCGATCACCCGGTGCCCATAGAGACGAAAGTCTTCTACAGGCATGTCACCGAGATTGCCAGGGACGGTTTCGGTCATACAACTTTTTAATCGTCCGCTATGCCGGTTCGACCGGCTCACCAAACTTTTCCCCGAGTGTCCTTAGATATTTGTCCAGCGTCGATGTCGGTCCAAAAATGTATCGAGATATAAATCTGAAAAAGATATTTGGCCCTTTTCATTTTCTGTAATTATGACGAGCGTTCCTTCAGGTTCCGGAGCAAACTCGTATGTCCAGGAGCCGCCGTACCCAAGGTCGCGATCGACAATGCGGGTGACAAGTCGTTTGTTTGGCACGTCCTCATCAATTTGAAAATTGACGATTCCGTTGGCGCCGATCTCGCGAAACTGCGTATGGCCGTCGGCCTCGCTCGTGATCTCAACACTCTTTACATCGTGTCTCCACGCAGGGGACGATTCAACGTTGCTGAAACTCGCCGTTAGTCGAAACGGAAACAGCAGACCGAACCCGACGGATCAAAATGCCCAAGTCGAATTATTGCTTCAACAACATAATGACGATCTCGTTTGCAAGTTGCAACAGAAACTTCAGTTGGTGTTACAGGTCTCAGAATGGTCTGCTCCGTTGACGCATTTAATACCTGAGTCAGATCGTTCATCAGCCGAAGAGTCACACCCCCCGATTGCTGCATCCGACGCCTTTGATGATGAACCAAAATGCGATAGTCACCTCGAAAACGAGCATCGGTAGCCATACAATGAAGCCAATGGTGCCGCCAATAACTCCCACAAGCTGCAATGGAATCACTAATACTAGTAATACCGACGCGACGACGCCCAACCAGGCCAATGGCATTGGAACCAGCCGTCCCCGGACAAGTAAAACCGAAAAGACCGTGCTTCCGACGGCAAAGAATGTTGCCGCTACCGAAAAATTCCATCCTTGTGTCTTTTGAAGAAAAGACGCAATCGCGTGTGCAGCGCTGACATCCGGTACATCCGGCCCGTTCGCCATGCTTAGCCACAATAGACCCAGGGTTATAAAGATCGAAACTACGCTGAGAGCCGCTTCAATCACACGGCACGAGAGGACCAGTACGGCAAGGTCCATATCCACATCGCGCAATATTCCGAAGAGCGAAACGGCTAACATTACAGCTATGAAACAGATCAAAACCGAGAGGAGCAGATCTATCTTTACCATCGAGGCATGCTCGGCGACACTCGCGAGTTTTGCCGCAGTACCGTCGATCTTCGAAGCCGCATTAAGAAAGATCATGCTTGCCATGCCGAGGGCTATATAAAGGAGAAATGTGACACCGGCAATTCTTGCGTTTGTGGTTTGCGTCATAGTTTGCTGACCGTGTTGATGTATTTAGCGACTTGTCTCAACCTTTTTTGCGAACAACTGTGATGGACCCGACCTGTAACCGGTAATTAGTCGCTAATGGCAAATCATATTCTCTATGTGTTAACGCAATCTTTTTTACAGTAATCCTTCAACAAGGTGAGCAAGCAAAGAGGTGGCAGTAAGCGCATAGGTGCGCGCCGGTGAAGGCAGTGTTAGATGCTAAGGGTATTCTGGTTGAACCTTCAGTCAGTTGGAGGAGCCTCAACTAAAGTCCACCGTGGGCCTACCTAGTTGTGTACTCGTTAGAGCACAACATAGACCGCGGCATCGCCGGATTTCGTACCCAGCTATTCGCTCGGGAACGTGAACCTCGTATCAGGGTTCCATGAAGAACCGGCCTCCAAAGGCAAATGTCGTCCAAACCCTCGACGGCCCTAATGTTTACGGTTCGCGGCGGCGGAGGATCGAGATCGGGTTCGCTCTCGTCCATTCCTGGATGATGTCGAACTCCTCTGGCCTCTGTGTCCGGCGAGTTGGGCGTGTGCCTTTCTCGTCCGTCGGGTTCGGGCCTGAGATCGATATGCGGCCTGCGGTGTATCTCGCCGTGAGTGCGTTAGCTCTCGCGTCTGAGATCGTGCCGTCCTCGATCGTAAGTTCCGTCTCGCCCGTCGGTGCCGTCTGTGTCACGTCGAACGTCAGGCTGAGCAGTTCGACGGCCTCTCTGGCTGAGGTCGCCGCTATCGGCGAGGCGGCGTCGATCAGGACACGGATCACTCCGGGCTCTTCGGCGTTGAACGTCAGGTTTGTGCCCTCGGCGGCATTCGCCGTCAGTGCGACCTGCGGGTTAGTGAGCCTTCTCTCGTCGTATCTGACGGTAAAGCTCACAGCCATCTCGTCGCCCCCTGCCGCAAG
>CAYSMU010000481.1:0-2844 GCA_964432145.1 uncultured Chloracidobacterium sp. | reverse complement strand
CTTTTACACAACTTTACACACCATCACTGAATCCTTACATCACGATCTGTCGAAATACGTAATATCAAGAGTACGCGGTATGCGGGCGAGATCATCTCGCTGAAGTTATCAGAACCCGGGCGTTAAAACGCTCGTAGAAAATAGAGCGGCATATTTGCCGCAATTTATATTCAAAATAAAACGGAGAAATTATCATGTTCGATCTTAAAGCAAAATTCATTCTGGCAGCGGCATTTCTTTTCATCGGCGGCGTTTCGGCCGCTAATGCTCAGTTGGCAAACGGCTCGGTCGTCAAGGTCAACGTTCCAAGTTCGTTCGTCCTTAGAGACGAGACATTTCCTGCTGGCACCTACACCATCGAGCGCACGCCCAGCACGGCTGATTCGCCGTCGCTTCTCGTACTTCGCGGTGAGGGCGAAACGATCGTTTTTGACACCATCATTGCCCGTTCGAACGACGCTGCGGCTAACACCCAGCTTGTTTTTGATACCGTTGGCGGCACCAACTACCTCGCCGCTATCGTCATCAAGGGCCAGACGGCCAGGAACGAGATCGCAAAGTCGAAGGCACAGGCTCAGTCGATAGCCGAAGGCGTCTCGAGCCGCATTATTCTAACGATCACCGACACAGGTTTCTAAGCATTGGCTTTCTCACTCGGATCCACACGATCCTCCTCCTGGGTGCGGCCGGCAACGGCGGCACCCTTTTTATTCAGCCAACATCAGGCTTTCATTTATCATCTCAATGATGTAGACTGACCTTCCTCGTGGGGGCGACAGGCTTCGACAGGGGCTTGTATAGATCTTTGAATGCACGTCGGGCTTGTAGGTTAGCTCGTTAAAAAAACTTGCAAAACACAAATGCTAATCAAGAATTAGCTCTTGCTGCCTAATTAACTTTAGCTACAGCAATGTCTTGCCGGAAGTTCGCCTGATGCGACCGACCAAGGCATAACTCAGTTCAGGCTCGAGCACGTTCACCACCTGCGAACGCGCTTCAAATTTAGTCAGGTTAGCCTGGGATAAGGTCTTGTCAGTTCATCTGCTTGCCCCGGGCGAAACTCAAGTGAATTGACTAAACGTGTAGATTTCACTGGTCGCAACCTTTGGATGCGGGTTCGATTCCCGCCGCCTCCACCATTTACTTTTAGATTTCCGCAAGGGTGAATACTCGTAACGGTCATTCAGGGCGGCCGGGAATAACGTGGCGTGTAGAACCGGATCGGATCGTCCGAAAGGCAGGATCACCCTCGAAATACACCAGGTCAAAATCTCTTACAATTACGGATTCACGCAGCTTGGCAACGGCCGTCTCGTGCTCGCCCATTTCGTTGTAAACGCGGGCGAGCTTGTAAAATGACGCATCGACTGACGAATAGAAATGTATGAGCTCACTCATTAAGCCTTCGGGCCCTCCGGTCTCGAACGCACGGGCGACACTCGGGCCTTCTTCGCGAATGCGGTCGCTTTTTGAGAGCGAACACATCTCAGCGAAAATCGCAGCCGCGTCCTTGTAGCGGCCATTCGTAATGGCGATCTGAAATAGCAGTTCCCGCGCCTCTATTGTTGCGGGAGCCATTGCCAACGCCTCCCGGCACACGGTCTCGGCGGCCTCTGTCTTTTCGGTAAAGTAGAGTATTCGGCATTGATCGACCCGGATCGGAACTGAAAGTGGGTCGAGTGCGGCCGCTCGCTCTATCTCCACTAATGCAGCATCGCCTCGGCCCTGTGCGATCAGGTTGACGGCATACCATTGCCGGCCGGTCGGGTAGTTCGGACTCAGCGAAACCGCCTGTTTGAATTCTACCTCGGCATCCGCAACTCGCCACTCCCAAAACATACGCACAAACCCCAAGGTCGCATATGGCTCGCCCGTTGCCGGATCGAGCCTGATCGCCTCACGCGCCTCAGTTTCAGCCCTAGGCCAGTTCGCATAGTCGAATGCGTACGCGTCGGCAAGAGCGGCATGTGCCGCGGCGAGGTCGGGAGCGAGCCTGACGGCCTGCTCGAGCAAGGTGGTCGCGTTGTGAAGATCGTTGGCGTCACGCGTCTGCCACAGTTCACGCCCTTTTCTATAGAGATCTTCTGCCTCGACTCGGCGAGTTTCGTTCGCGATCCGTCCACTGACCGCGTTGTTCGAAAGTCCGAGCCAGCCAACCCCCAGGAACACAAAGACAAACATCCCGGCTATGACGAGCCGTGTCGTGGTCCAAAAGCCCTCCGTCGTCTCTTCTCGAATGACCAGTTTTGAACGTGACGTAGTTTTGAGGGCTATCTGCTCTTCGGTTTCAACGAACTCACGCACCTCGGCGGTGAAACGGTAGCCGCGTTTGGGGATGGTTTTGATGAACCGCTGTTGTTTTCGATCGTCACCGAGCGTCCGACGGAGCGCGGCAATGTGATGGTTCAGGTTTCCTTCTTCAACGTAGGTATCAGCCCACACCGATTGAATTAGATCATCATTTTTCACCGTTCGGACGCGGTTTTGCAGCAAGATGACCAACACGTCAAACGCTTTTGCTGTTAACGGGACGAGGCGCCCATCATGCAAGATCCGACGCTCCTCAACCTCAACCCTGAAGGCCCCGAATTCGAAACAATGACGGTCAGGTGCTCTCATTCTCACAAAATTCGGAAAATTCCATCTTTCTACGGGATTTTCCGGTTCGATCCAAATAAGGTTGACAAAGATTTGGCGGCGTTTTGCCGATTTTAGAACTATTTTGGAAATCAGCGCAAGATGAGACGAACCATCCGGACCATCGAGATTACCTGGGAGGAATCGACACACGTGAGGATCGAGAGCCGCAGGGTAATAGTGAACCGCTCGTCATCTCCATTTCAC
>CAYSMU010000480.1:0-2848 GCA_964432145.1 uncultured Chloracidobacterium sp. | reverse complement strand
GAGAACGGACAGGGCAAGACCAACTGGCTCGAAGCGATCGCGGTGCTCGCGGCTGCACGCTCATTCCGCACGGCAAAGCTGCAGGAAACGGTCAGTTTCGGCGAGCGATCGACCGCCGTTCGCGGAAACGTCCGCGAATCGCCCGAGATCGTCCGCGAGCTGCAGGTCATTATCGCCGGAAATACAAAAACGCTGGCCGTCAACGGCAAGAAGGAATCGGTTCAGCGCTATCTCGGCCAGCTTCACGCCGTCGTGTTCAATTCGGATGAGCTTGAGATCGTTCGCGGACAGCCGGATTCTCGCCGGCGGTTCCTCGACGCGGGTATCGTGTCGCTGCATCCGCCGTTTGTCCAGGTATTCACCGACTATAACCGCGTGATCAAGCAAAAGAACTCGCTGCTGCAGTCGCTGGCGGAACAAGACGTCTCGCTCGACGAAATGGCCGAGCGGCTTGTTCCTTGGAATCAACAGCTCGCGAAACTAGCTGCGAAGATCCACCGTGCCCGAGTACGTTTCATCGAGCGCATTAACGGCGTGCTCGAGAGAAAGCTTTTCGCACGCGAGGAACTCTCGGTCCGGTACATATCAGCCCTGGAGGAAAAGGGCGATCTTGCTGATTACGAAAATCTTATCGCCGAGCGTCTGCGGCTGCGTGTTCAGGCTGAGGTCGTCTCGGGCCATGCCCTGATCGGCACGCACCGCGACGATATGGAACTGAAGTTCGACGGCCATGACATCCGAAAGTTCGGCTCCGCCGGCCAGCAACGAAGTGCCCTTCTGCTTCTCCAACTCGCCAATATCGCCGTTTACGAGGCCACCCGCGGCGAATATCCGCTCTTCCTAATCGATGACATCGATGCCGAGCTGGACTACCAACGCATCGGCCGTCTGCTCAGCTTTTTGGATGGCAAAACACAGACCTTTGTGACCACCTCGAAGGAGAGTTTTGTCGAGAGATTTGGCTCATCCGCACGGGTTTTCCGCGTCGAGGGCGGAAAGGCCGAAATTCAATAAAATAAAGCCATTTATTGTCGTTTGCGACTGTCGAAAATCGGCGGGAAATGCTATAATTTTCTTTTGAATTATCAGCGGTTTTCGCTCCCTTACGTCGAACGGAAAACAGGCGACATTATAGCGGTGAATAGTTCAAGAAAACGGCAGTTTTTCGGTACAGAGGTTTCAAGCATTGGCTAAAGCAAAGACAGAATATAGTGCGGATTCGATCACAGTTCTCGAGGGGCGTGACGCGGTCCGCAAACGGCCCGCGATGTACATCGGTTCGACGAGCGAGATCGGGCTGCATCATTTGGTTTACGAGGTCGTCGACAACTCTGTTGACGAAGCCCTGGCGGGCTTTTGCGACACGATCGAGGTCGTGATCCACATGGACAACTCGATCACGGTCGTGGATAACGGCCGCGGCATCCCGACCGATATTCACAAGCAGGAAGGCCGCTCTGCGGCTGAGGTCGTTATGACCGTGCTTCACGCGGGCGGCAAGTTCGATTCGAATTCGTACAAGGTTTCCGGCGGACTGCACGGCGTCGGCGTCTCGTGCGTTAATTTCCTTAGCGAATACCTACGGCTCGAGATCTGGCGTGACGGTAAGACGCACGAGATGGAGTTCGAGGCCGGGATTCCCGTAGGGCCGCTAAAGCAGACCGGCACTACGTCAAAGCGCGGTACGAAGATCACTTTCCGACCCGACTCGAGCATCTTCGAGACGACGGTTTACAGTTTCGAAAAGCTGTCCGAGCGTCTTCGCGAAAAGGCATTTCTCAACAAGGGCATCCGCATTCACATCAAGGATGAACGCGAGGAGCCCGAGAAATCGCACGAGTTCTATTACAAGGGCGGCATTGCCGAATTCGTCAAGCATCTCAATCGTAACAAGGCTCCGCTTCATGACGAGCCGCTGTATTTCGAACAGATCAGCGACGATCTTTCGATCGAGGTGTCGATGCAGTACAACGACAGCTATGACGAAAAGATCTTCTCGTTTGCCAATAACATCAACACGGTCGATGGCGGAACGCATCTGTCGGGTTTTCGAGGGGCGATCACACGAACTATCAACAATTATGCCGAGACCTCGGGCCTGACCAAGAATGCCAAGGTAGTGCTCACCGGTGATGACGTTCGCGAGGGTCTGGTTGCTGTGATCAGCGTCAAGATCCCGCAGCCGCAGTTCGAGGGGCAGACGAAGGGCAAGCTGAATTCGCCCGTCAAGGGCCCGGTCGAGTCGTTTCTGAACGAAAAACTCGGCGATTTCTTCGAACAGAATCCGGCCGTGGCGAAAAAGATCGTCGGAAAGGCCGTAGATGCCGCCCGTGCACGCGACGCGGCCCGCAAGGCACGCGAGATCGTCCGTAAGAGTGCTCTGGGCTCGTCCACGCTGCCCGGAAAGCTTGCTGATTGTCAGGAAAAGGATCCTGCGCTCAGCGAGATCTACATCGTCGAGGGCGATTCGGCAGGCGGTTCGGCAAAACAGGGCCGCGACCGAAAGAATCAGGCCGTCTTGCCGCTCAAGGGCAAGATCCTCAATGTGGAAAAGGCACGCTTTGACAAGATGCTCGGCCACGGCGAGATCAAGGCGCTGATAACCGCGCTCGGGACCGGTATCGGCAAAGAGGATTTCGACATCTCAAAGCTTCGCTATCACAAGATCTGCCTGATGACCGACGCCGATGTCGACGGGTCGCATATTCGTACGCTGCTCCTTACGTTCTTCTACCGGCAGATGCCCGAGTTGCTCGAGGGCGGACATGTTTTTATCGCTCAGCCGCCGCTTTACAAGGTGAAGAAGGGCAAGAAAGAGGAATACATCAAGGACGAGCGGGCGATGTTC
>CAYSMU010000479.1:0-2858 GCA_964432145.1 uncultured Chloracidobacterium sp. | reverse complement strand
TTGTTCGATTCGCGGGAGTCGGCAGATAAGCCGACACCCGGACAGGCACTTTGGTCCGGCCCGCTGCAGCCGCACTTCGTTACAAATGTCGGCGATCAAGATATTCGTGTGGTCAGCGTTGAATTGAAACCGTAATTTTATGGCAGATCTAAGTATCAACTTTGCTGGAATAAAGTCCCCAAATCCATTTTGGCTCGCTTCGGCTCCGCCGACGAATATGGGGTCGATGATCGAGCGTGCATTCGACGCCGGTTGGGGCGGGGCGGTCTGGAAGACGCTGGGTGAACCGATCACCAATGTGTCTTCGCGGCTCGCCGGGCTCGACCAAGGTCCGCTGCGGCTTATCGGGCTCAACAACATCGAGCTCATCACCGACCGGCCGCTCGAGGTCAATCTCAGGGAAATGGCCGAGTGTAAGAAGAAATACCCGAACAACGCCGTCATCGCCAGCCTGATGGTCGAATCGAAGAAAGAGGCGTGGCAGGAGATAACCAAACGAACTCAGGACACTGGCTGCGATGGCTTCGAATTGAATTTCGGCTGCCCGCATGGCATGAGTGAACGCGGAATGGGAGCCGCGATGGGGCAGGTTCCTGAGTACACGTGCATGGTAACGGAGTGGGTCAAGGAGGTCTCTGATATACCTGTAATCGTAAAGCTCACACCCAATGTCACGCACATCGTCCCGCCCGGACGTGCCGCTCAAAAGGGCGGTGCCGACGCTGTGTCGCTGATCAACACGATCAATTCTGTGATGGGCGTCGATGTCGATACGATGATCCCGTATCCGAACGTCAACGGAATGGCCGCTCACGGCGGATACTGTGGAACCGCCGTTAGACCGATCGCGTTAAACATGGTCTCGGAACTCGCTCGCGACGCTGAGTTCAATATTCCTATCAGCGGTATCGGCGGCATCAATACGTGGCGTGACGCGGTCGAATTTATGCTGCTCGGTGCGGGAAATGTGCAGGTATGCACGGCCGTGATGCATTACGGCTACCGCATTGTCGAGGACATGATCGACGGGCTCAATACGTACCTCGACACCAAGGGCTTCGCGTCCGTCAATGATATTGTTGGCAGATCAGTCACCCGCGTGACCGATTGGGGCGATCTCGATCTCAACTACGAGGTAAAGGCCCGCGTTAACGAAGAGAAATGCATCCAATGCAACCTTTGCTACGTCGCATGTGAAGACGGTGCGCATCAGAGCTTCGAATTCGTCGAATCAAACGGCAAGCGATATCCTAGGGTCATCGAGGAAGAATGCGTCGGCTGCAACCTGTGTGCTCTCGTGTGCCCGTCGCCCGGAGCCATAACGATGGAACGCCGCGACGATGGTTCAAACCCACAGACGTGGCGGGAACGGACGGCTGGGAATTGATATGAAGAAGCCTTTCGTAATTCTTTACATCGTTTCTTGTTTGGTGGCTACATCGGCTTGTGTGAGCGTTAAGCCAATTTATTATGACGATGATAAGGCACTCGCGCGCAAAAAGGTGGAACAGCTCCATCAGTTTTACAATAGCGACGATTTCACCGCAATTTATGACCTTGTAACCGACCGCCTTAAGAATGAGACAACTAGGGAACAATTTGTTGAGAATCTAACCAAATTGAAGCAAGACAACGGTCGGTTCATCGAGGCAAAGGAAACTGATTCACAAATTGTTCCAGAGGCGTCTTTTCGCGAAGTGCGACTTAAATATTCCTCTAAGTACGAGAAAGGATGGTGCAATGAAGGATTCGCTCTCTTTGTTGACGGAAAAGAGGCGGTAGTCGATTTGTTAATGATTAATCCGGCTGACGGTGCCGTTCAACCTACGAGTTAAATCACTCCCTCACAACCCCCCTCCTCAGGCAGACCGATGGGAATTAATTTTCAAAGATCAATCTGTTCGAAAGTTCACATTGTCGACATCATCTCAACAACTCATCGACCCGGAGCGGTTGGTATCCTTTGGCCTTTAGCCAGACGATCAATTCGTCGATCCGGTCGTGGAATTTGTCCGTTCGCTTTGGCCCGGAGCCTATGTGTGTCAACAGTAGGAAGCCGTTAAGGCCGTTCGTGTCTTTCGCTTCGTACTCTTTTATTCGCGTCATTATCGCTTCGCTCGAGATGTAATTCTTGTCGTCGTCGGTCGTGTAATCGGCGTTCGAACGCGTGC
The DNA here is from genome assembly GCA_964432145.1 of uncultured Chloracidobacterium sp. Lineage (GTDB taxonomy): Bacteria > Acidobacteriota > Blastocatellia > Pyrinomonadales > Pyrinomonadaceae > OLB17. The sequence continues at coordinate 687 of CAYSMU010000479.1, read as the reverse complement.
CGGGCGTGAAGTTGACGATGCGATATCCCATTGCCTCGGTCCAGTCGGCGATCTCGCGGTTGTACCATTCGAACGGCGGCAGGAAGAATGGAACCTGTTTGCGGTCGATGCCGAACGGGCGCATCGCGGCGAAATTGTCGTTCAGATCGCGTTCGAATTGCTCGCGGGTGACGAGCGTTTTCGAGCGGTCGTTCCAGTCGGCGTAGAGCAAATGCTCGTTCGAATGCGGTCCGAGATAGTGGCCGTCTTTCTTCAGCCGCTCGATGATCTGGCGGTTGGAACGAGTTCGATAGAAGCGGCCGGTGAGGAAAAACGACGCCTTGACGCCATGTTCTTGCAGCGCGTCCGCGATGGTTGTACCGCCCTCGGCAAATTCGTCACCGGTAAAAACGAGTGCCATGCGCTTCGATGTCTTGTCGCCGCGCGTGATGCCGCCCTCGACGTAAGTGAAGGGGTTTGATTTCAGATCGGTGCCCTTACTTCGTGCGGGCTTCTGCAACGCGGCCCCGGAAACCGCATTGCTGAACATCGCCATCACAAGTATCGCATCGGCGGTTCCGTCCATTGTCGGTTCGTTGGTTGCGTAGTCGCCGACATCGTCGTGATAGACGATCTCGCGAGGCTGGAATGCCGCGAATTCATCCGGCTTGGTCACACTGTTATTGGCTGCGGCCGCTCGGGGGATGC
>CAYSMU010000478.1:0-2864 GCA_964432145.1 uncultured Chloracidobacterium sp. | reverse complement strand
CGCTTGCCGATGCTCACGGAGGCGATCAAACAGAACCGCCGCGAAGGCGCCTTTCACATCCTGATGCTCCATACGGATGTCGAGTGGCATCAGGTCCACCCGATCCCCGCCTTGTCGATCGATGCATTGAAGGAACTCAAATCCGCGGTCGAATACGTCGGACTTGGCCATACGCACAAGCATTACGAGATCGACAACTGGGCATTCAATCCCGGCTCGATCGAGGTCACGAACATCACTGAGTTTCGAGAAACGCGAGGTGCGTTCGTTGTCGAGGTGGATGAGAAGGACAACGTCTCTGCACGTCACGTCGACGATTATCATTATCGGCCTTTCCAACAATTGGCGTTTCAAGTAACGGGCTATGCCGATGCTCAGACGCTAACCTCGGACCTCCTGGGCCAGGTCGGGCGCGAAGCCCGCGTCGCTGAGGCCGGCATGCCGAAGCCGATAATCGAGATCGCTCTTCGGGGCCAGCTCGGATTTCCAAATTCCCTTCTCGAGATGCAAAAGATGCGTGACGAAACCCGAAAGCTGACCGATGCCCTGCACGTTCGCATCAAGAATCACACGATCCCGGCCGAGTATATAGACGCTCCCGACGACCTCGACGACAGCGGCCGCGAGCGGCTCGAACGCCGTGTGATCGACGACCTCGTCATTCGGGATAATCGTTACAAGGCCCGGGTCGACGAGGTTTCGGAAGCCGTGATCGGCGCCAAACGTATGGCACTCGGCGACGAGCCCGCTGATAAGATCGCAGATTTCATCGCACAAAAAACATGTCCGACGCTTTAGAAAAAGTTCACGGTATTAGCCGCCTCCCGATATTTCCTCTGCCTCTGGTGATGCTGCCCGGCGAGCTGCTGCCGCTGCATATCTTTGAGGAGAAATACCGGCAGATGCTGCGCGATGTTGAGTTGGGGAGAAAAATGTTCGGTGTAACGCTCTTCGAGCCGGAAGGGTCGTTCATCGATACGCCCGCACTCGGGTCCGTCGGAACTGTTGCTGAAATTCGCGAATCGGAGCTGCTCCCGGACGGCCGCTCGAATATTGTCACGCTCGGCATCATCCGATATCGGTTGACAGAGATCATCGATCTTGGCGACCCGTATCTGACCGGTGAGGTCGAGTTCTTTGAGGACCAGCCGGGCGACGCGGACGAGATCGGGCCATTGGCCGATACGGTCTTCGCTCTCTTCGAACGCATGGCAAAGGCGGCATACAAAATGAGTGGTGGGCGCGGGCGACTCCCCGAGATCCAGAGGACCGATCCCGAGTCTCTTTCGTTTCTCATAACAGCCGCCTTCAATTTCGACAACGAAAGGAAGTACAGCCTTTTGGAAACGACATCGACCTCGGAACGACTCACGGAGCTAAAAAATGTCCTCGACCAGGCCGTCGGCCAGATCGAGGACAGTGCTGAGATCCAGACTGTGGCGCGTATGAACGGACACAGTAAGAAGAAGATCGATCTTTAATTGCTCAGCGAGTTACGGAAAAAGTCGATAAGACGCTGATCGTAAGCCTCAGACTGTTCCATCGAGGCGTTGGTTATGCTGAACCCGGACGGGCTAAGGTCGGTCTTGCTTTCGATCTTGCTGGTCGCCGGAAAGCACCTGCTAAGTCTCGAGGTCGAATCTTGAAAGGCCTGGGCGTCCACACCGGCAAGCAGCAAAACGTCGCGGCCGGCAATGCCTCGGGCAGTGTCACAAAGCGGCTGACGCTGGTAGCATCCGTCGAAGTAGTACATGTAGGTTCCGAATTTTGCGAGCCGCGTCGTCGCAAAACTTGCAAATGGGAAACGACGCTGGACTGATTCCTTCAGGACATCGTCCGAATCTGACGGCACCGAGTCGATCGCAATGGCCTTGATCGTCGCGTCTTTCGCGGCCGCGTTGAGTGCGACTTGGGCACCCATTTCGACGCCAAAAATGCCGATGTTCTTTCCGATAAGTCCGATCTGGTTAGGCGTCTTGAGGTTCTTTAGAAAGTCGACGGCAGACGAGGCGTCCTCGGATTCGCATCCACCAAACGAGGCGTTTTGAACGGAGGGATTCTCACCGTGGCCGCGCATATCGGGCATCAGGACAGTGAAGTTGGTCGATTCATTCATCTTGACGCCCAGGTTAAGGACATAAGAACGGTCCGCACCATATTTGTGCAGCAGAATGACTGCCGGCGCACCTTCTGCACCGCGCAACAGCCATCCGCGAGATGAGCTGCCGTCCTTATTGGTCCATGTCTCATCGGTTACCTGGGCGGCCCGGGTACTGAGCTGCCCGTATTTTTGGGGCGTGACAAGGTACGAGGTTTTTATGGGCCTTGCGGCGGTATATGTGAGCCAGACCGAGCCGGCTATGATCGAGCCGACGACCAGAAGCAATACCGGTAACAGCAAGCGAAGAAAACTCTTGAATAAACGAGTCGATGGTGCCATGGCGGAAATGATCTCTCTAGCAGAAATAAGCCGTGAGCGGCCTTGAGGGTTAGATGAAAGCCCTTCAAACAAAAGGCTTTCGGATAGTCCATCTAAATGTTACCATATGCGCCAGCCAGTGATAAAGAAGTTTTTAAAGATGTTAAACCTCCGATCGATCGCGCTCCCTGCATTTTTTCTTTTTGCGAGCCTCACGGCTGCGGCCCAGTTTCAAACGGTTTCGTCGTCGGGAACCGGCCCGCAAATATTTCCGCTGTCTGAGATAAAGGAGGGTATGCGGGGAACGGCGAGATCGGTATTTCGCGGCGCCGAACCTGAGGAGTTTTCCGTTGAGATTCTTGGAGTCGTACCGAACTATATCGGCCCCAGACAGGATATGATCATCGGACGGCTCAGCGGCGCTAACGCAGAACGCACCTTCGTG
>CAYSMU010000477.1:0-2868 GCA_964432145.1 uncultured Chloracidobacterium sp. | reverse complement strand
GCGGATCGTTCGGCTTCGGACTACCAACGCGGTCCTCCCCTCCCCCTTTTTTCTCTTTTTTTTTCCCCCCTTAACGCAGCAAAACTTTATTTTTTCGCATTGTTGCTTCGTGCAAGCACCATCTTGCGAAACGTCTCAATATGTTCACAGCGGCCACTTATCGATAAACTCGGAAAGGAAAGCTTTCTCTTCCCGTTGGGCCTCAGTTTCGAGAAACTCGCGAAACATGTCCTGTTCCTCGACGTACTCTTCTTCGCTCAATTTGCCTGTAAAATAGACGATGCGAAGCCAAACAAGATAAGTATTGAGCACATCGATCTGGTTGTACTCGACTATCTTCTTCAGATCTCCGGCTAGCCACAGATCAGTCACCTGATCGCCTTTCACGTCGATCTTGCCCGGGAAACCGCACATCTTTGCTAACTCGTCGAGCCGCGGCGTCATATCGCGCGCTGAGAAAAGCTTGAGCAGATCAAGGTGGTCTTCGTTATCCCAACGCCGGAAATAATCGATACCATCCCAAGGTTTGTCCGGACGGGCACAGAACTCTGGGGCGGCGATCTCGTTGATGAGCCCGCGTTGTACGAGAACCTGGGCATCCGATTCACCCGAGTTGTACCCTACAAGCTGCGGCTTTCGCTGTCCGACAAAATATAGGAACTTCGAAATGATCTCCGCCTCATCCACCGTCGATTCCGTGACCGGCAGCGATGGCAGCGAATTCAGCTTGAACTCGACCGTTCGCTCGCGTTCTCGGTTATAAAAGGTCTTTCTCGACAAGAATGCGATTGAGACCACCCGAGAGAACATGTATTTGAGGAAAGGCCTGGGATTTGTATCAGCGTTATATGCAGGGGAGTGCTCCCACAACCTCTGCATCGCGTCTATCTCGGCAACATCCTCTGCAAGATCAAATAATCGCCGAGCCCCGGCCGCATCCGGAACCCATTCCATATCGAAGAATAGAGACAGCTCTTGAATTGGATTCTTCAGCATATGGATTAACTATTGACTGATAAATGATTGTGATTGCTAGCGCTTACGCGAGTTAAGCAAGAGTTTAACATTCGCGCTCTCTCTTGTACAGAATTATTTTTGTGTAATTTGAATGGAAGGATGACGCCACCAAATATGCGGATCGCCGGAGCCAAGCGGTCCCTTCGCTTCAATGGTGTGCACGGGCGGTAAGAGTTGGACCTCGCCCGATTCACCGCACGATATCGTAAATCTACGGCCGATATCGTTGATTTCCATAGACAGTCCGCGACACATTCTCACACGTAAAGTATTGGTAACACTAGGATTGACGAACCGTGGCACGGTCATTGCCGTTCTGCTAAGCGAAGAATTGATCTTCTAGTAATTTAAAGGGGGATATCAGCAATGAAAAGACTCATCAGTACGGTTATGATCTCTGCCATGCTCGGCGTCGCGATTCCAATGCTTTCAATGAGCACTCCGGCGCAAACAACCCGCTACTACACGACCTCAAATCGTGCAGTAGCCGTTAAGCGGCCCAACGTTTATCGAAGGCATAGAAAGGCCTTCAACATAGGTATCGGTACAGGTATCGGTATGTTGGTCGGTGGCTTGCTCGGCGGGGGCAAAGGCGTGGTGATCGGCGGGCTCGCCGGCGCAGGCGGTGGAGCTCTATTCACACACAAACAGCGGCCAAAAAATTACGTCCGCTATTACAGACGATATTGATCGTACATATTGATCATAAGTTGAGGCGCCCCGCTGTGGATCACGGCGGGGCGTTTTCTTTACGTTACACGAGATAGTTTTGCGGATCACCCATATCGTGTTAGTTCGGAATGAAATCGCCAGGTTTTTGGCGTTTTATAGTCTGGCACACCTCTTGCGGATAAGGAAAGCAGTTGGCCGCTATGCGGACACCCAAGGAGAAATGAAAATGAAGAAGAAGTTTATCATCATGTTTATCGCGTTGTTCGCCGCAGCAACGATCCCACTTGCAGTCTCGGCCCAGAACAGGTATTGCGACCAGGGTGAATATCGCGGCAATTCTCGTAACCGTGTTGACGGGCCCCGGGGCAACGTCCGCAACTATGATCCTGCGTACCGCGGCAATTCAAGGAATCTCAAGTCCAAGTACCGAGGGGACTCGAGGAACGTCGGAGCCTACAATAACGGTACATATTACGAAGATGGCTATTACAACGACGGTTATGTTGTCCGTCAGCCGAACGTCTACGACCGTCACCGAAAGGCAATTAATCTTGCGATAGGTGCTGGCGCCGGAGCAGCCGTCGGATCTGTCATCGGCGGCAAAAAAGGAGCTCTGATAGGGGCGGCGGCCGGCATCATTGGCGGCGCTATCGTCACGAAGAAGCAACAGCCGAGAAACTATCCGAGATACTAAGTTCATACCGGGAGGGTCCGGGTAATGAGGTGTGGCCGATGAATGGCCACACCTCTTTTCATATGACCTCATCGCTATCGAACGATGCCACCCCAATAAATCCATGCGATGGTGGCTATCGCTATTCTGCTTAAACGGCTGCCTGCCATATCTCTTCGTAATTCGCGGCTAGTGTGAGCCGGTTTTCGAAAGCCTGTCGCACAACGAGAATATCCTCGAGAAAATGCGGCAGCTCATTCAACCGAAGGGCCTGCGGCCCGTCAACCAGGGCCTTGCTTGGATCGGGATGAAAATCGACAAGGATCATATTCGCTCCCGCGATCACGCCCTGGGCGGTTACGTGCATTATGTCGAGGATCTTGTCCGGGCCCCGAAAGCGACCTCCGACCGAATGCGAGGGATCGATACACACGGGCATGCGCGTCAGCCGCTTAACTACCGGGATATGTGCGAAGTCGACCATATTCCGGTGAGGATCGCCGATA
>CAYSMU010000476.1:0-2870 GCA_964432145.1 uncultured Chloracidobacterium sp. | reverse complement strand
ACTCGGCCGCGTCTGCGGCAGCGTCGGCCTGTCGGTCGCCGCGCACAATTCGCTTTGCTCAAATCACATTTACATGTTCGGCACCGAGGAACAGAAACAGAAGTATCTTGTGCCTCTCGCAACCGGCGAGAACTTCGGTGCATGGGGATTGACCGAATCACAGGCCGGTTCGGACTCCGCCGGAACGCGGACGAACGCAGTTCGATCGAACGGCGGTTGGAAGATTAATGGTTCCAAGAATTTCATCACCCACGCCCTCGTCTGCCAGACGCTCGTCGCCGTAGCTGTTACTGACAAAGAAAAAGGCAATCGGGGTATTTCCGCGTTCATTTTCGACAAGACGATGGAAGGCTTTCGCGGCGATAAGAAAGAGAACAAGCTTGGCATGCGTGCGAGCGAGACGGCATCGGTCGTTTTCGAAGACTGCTACGTGCCGCAGGAAAACTTGCTCGGCAACGAGGGCGAAGGGTTTTTACAGTGCATGCAGGTCCTCGACGGCGGCCGTATCTCGATCGCCGCTCTGTCGGTCGGTATCGCTCAGGGAGCGTACGAGGCGGCAGTCAAATACGCCAAGGAGCGCCAACAGTTCGGCAAGGCGATAGCAGAGTTCCAGGCAATACAATTCAAACTCGCGGATATGGCCACGCAGATCGAATGCGCCCGCCTTCTGACGCTTCAGGCTGCCGCAATCAAAGACGCCGGCAAACCTGTCACGCAAAAATCGGCGATGGCAAAACTCTATGCATCCGAGACCGCCGTTCGGGTCTCCGAAGAATCCATCCAGATCCACGGCGGCTACGGCTATACAAAAGACTACCCTGCCGAGAAATACTGGCGCGACAGCAAGCTCTGCACCATCGGCGAAGGCACGAGTGAGATACAACGGATGGTCATAGCTAAAAATCTACTAAAGGCAATGTGATGAAATCTCTTATCTCGATCACCATGATCTTGGTTCTCGGGCTTGCTATCAGCGGGCAGATCCCTCTGCTCCCGGGGGACGCCAAGTTGGATGAGCATGGCGAAATTCCCAACCTCTTATGTTTTCTCGATAAGGCGGTCGACTCGTCAGAACTGAAAGGTCAGGCTAAATCCCTGATCTGAGTTCCGCTTTATTAATTCCACTTTCGCGGCGCCAACCTGTCCGGTCGTAGTGAACGCATCGCCGTAGCCCGCGAGTCCCCCCGAAGCTGGCAGAGGAGCCGAAATGGCTTCATCCAGTTCCTTTGGCAGCGGCTGGCCGCTGATCATTTTGGCGACTGCGTTGGCTTCCGCCGCAAAGAATGAACTGCCGTCCGGGCGTTTCGACATGTTCAGCATTATTCTCGAGATCGTATCGTTCTCGCCGATAACGGCATATGAAAATGAGGCTCGCCGGTCCGTGTCCGACGGCCCTGGACGCATGTCCTTCGCTCCAAATGTAGTACTGCCCGAACAGCCTTTCCCATCGTAGGGAAACTTGCTTTCAAACTCCGGATGGCCAAGCAGCTGGCACATGGCGGTCGCCGTCGGCCCTTTTTTCTTCGTGTCATTAACGCTTCCACTGGAACTCGAGCCGCCAAAGATACTGCATCCGGCAGCCAAAGCGGCCAGAATCAATAAAGTAGTTATCGCGGTCATTTGATTGTTTTTCATATGCCTCGTTCTATCATGCTTTCCTCTATAGAGGTGCGATTCTTGAGAACCGCTTGGCGATATTGCCGTCGAAAAGCCGCAAAGTTTACCGTTTGTATATCTGCGCGGTGAAGGGACCTTTTACGACGAGTTCTTTACCATCCTGTTTGCCTGCAATATCTAGTTCGCCTTTGACCGTTTCGCCGTCAACCGAAATGATCTTTACCTGGCACTTAGTTGGATCGGCTAATTGTGACGGGTACAAATAGAGCCGCTGTTCAGTGCCGTCACGAAAAACATACACATTGATCAGCTCCAGCGACATCGGGCTGCTCGATTTGCCGCCCTTGTACGTTGCTGGCCTTATCGGCGTATCGATCGTCGTGCCCGCGTCGTCGTGAAGCGACAAAAAGATCTTCACCTGCTCTGGCGCCGTGAGCTTATCGCCGTTTGGACTCATCTTGGAGGCGTCGAAGTCGAAATTGCGAATCGTTATCCACCTAAGCGCGTGCTCCTGGTCGGATCCGGTCGCCCCGGAAAAAAGAGCTTTCTGCACCGTCACCCAGCTGCCCTTTTCGATAAACGGGATAGCCGCACCTTCGCTTTTGATCTCGATCGACGATCTTATCCCGCCGCACGCGAGAGAAAATAATCCGACGCATAAAATTATCCTGATCCTCTTCATTTGCTCTCCATTTTCGACCAAAATGCGGCGCAGGTGAACCGGTTGTTAGTGATGATCACTTTTCCCTGCTACTGACACTTCATAAAGGTACCCTGGCTGCTCGTACTTACTGCGACCAACCCCTTGGCCCCGCGTCCGACGATCCATTCGCGGGCCTGACAATATGGGCGATTTGGCATTTTCATTAGCACCCAACCGCGTTTGTAAAAGTTGTACTCGACTTTGTACAGCTTGTAGCCTGTGCCGCTGCCGACGAGCGAAAGACTTTCGCGTTTGACCCATTCGGGATAATCAATACGCGATTTGAGGATTTGCGAGCCGGGATATTCAGCGAGGAATTTGCCCTTGATAAAACTCTCGACTGCCGCATCGCGGGCTGCCGATGTCTCGAAGGAGCGGCCTGGAGCACCAGCGTCGATCTTTGCCTTTAGCTCAGTCGCCTTCGCTATGATCTCATCAAAAAAATTCGCCGGCATTTCAACGCCGTAGGAAGCGAAATGCGATCTCATCTTCGCCGAGTTCTGAGCTTTCCATTGCTCCGGCTCGTACATCAGCAGCTCGTAGTCCACGC
>CAYSMU010000475.1:0-2871 GCA_964432145.1 uncultured Chloracidobacterium sp. | reverse complement strand
GGAGCGCACAGCGTCTAAACAGCTAGTATTTGTGTATGGCCAGGATGCTTCGATCGCGCGCGTTTGTTCCCATATCTGTACTCTCGGTGATTCTGTGCGGCTGCGCTTCGGCGCGTTTGGCAGAAACCAAGGTGATCTCGACCGCTGACGGTGTTCAGTTTCGCGTCGAGACGGTCGCGTCCGGACTCGAGGTGCCGTGGGCCTTTGCCTGGCTGCCGAATAAGGACATGCTCCTTACAGAGCGTCCGGGCCGCGTGCGGATCACCGAGGGCGGCAAGCTGCGGACCGATCCGGTCTTCACCGTACCCGACGTCGAACCGTCGAGCGAGAGCGGGCTGATGGACATCACGCTGCACCCGCAGTTCGCGTCGAATAATTTCGTCTATCTCGCCTACGCCTACAATCGCGACGGCAAACGCGTCAAAGTGATGCGCTACAAGTACACGGGCGGCAAATTCATCGAGCCCAAGGCGGTTATCGAGGACATCCCCGGTGCCCCGAATCACGCCGGCACGCGGTGCCGCTTCGGCCCTGACGGCAAACTTTACGTCACGACCGGCGACGCGACGGACTGGAACTCGGCTCAGAAGCTGGATTCGCTCGCCGGCAAGACACTGAGGCTCAATGACGATGGCACGGTTCCGCAGGATAACCCGTTCGCTAAAACGCCGGGTACACGGCCCGAAATATGGTCGTTCGGACACCGCAATGCGCAGGGCCTCGCGTGGCAGCCGGGAAGCGGATTAATGTTCCAAACCGAGCACGGGCCGAGTTTCTTTGAGGGTAAAGGCTCAGGCGGCGACGAGGTAAATATCGTCGAACGCGGCCAAAACCTCGGCTGGGCAGAGATACACCACACCGAGAAACGCGAGGGAATGGTCTCGCCGCTGCTCGAATACAGCCCCGCGTGTGCACCCGCGAGCGGTATGTTCTATAACGGCTCACAGTTCCCGATCTTTAAGGGCAATTTCTTTTTCGGCTGTCTCCGCGGAGCCAGGATCATTCGTGTCATCCTCGACGGCCGCAAGGTCGTTCGCCAGGAGAACCTTCTCGAAGGCACCCTCGGCCGCATCCGCGAAATGGAAGAAGGCCCCGACGGCTACATCTACTTCTCGACCTCAAATCGCGACGGCCGCGGCAACGCCGCCAAAGACGACGACCGCATCATGCGAATCGTACCTGTCGATCAGGGGCTAAAGTAGCTTCCCATTTGGACTCCATTTCGTTTGGCCAGCCGCCCGCCCGCCGGTAGCGATCGGACTGCCTCCACGAATCTGCCTGACGTAAGTTCACTTCAGCTCGCTAACGCGCTCGACAAACTTTACTGATAAGCTGTTTCCCAACGAGTCCGAGAGGCTCATTGCGGAAAGGCTGCCCGTCTGCGCACTCAAACGTTATTATCACCATCCGTTTCGGTATAGCAGATGCGACCATTGCCTTGGTCGAATCGACTAAAATGCCTATACGGCCGTTCTCTTTCGAGTTGACCGTGAGTACCGACCCTTCAGGTGCAAATTCCCCAAGCGCGACCTGAGGATTCGAGAATCTTGCAGAGTCGTACTCCAAAGTAAAACCCATCGCGACCTCGTCGCCGTACGAAGTCAGCTCGACGGGAACGATCACCGTTCGTCCGGCAACGTTTTCGGTCGCCCCGATACGCATATCGCGTCCAAAAAAGTACGCATACAAATCATCAAATATCGCCGAAATGCCCTCACCGATAATCGACGGCGCGGTCGGCGGCCCGCCCGCACCCGTAAGTGGATCGAGTCCGGTGGCGTATCGTCTGCCCTGAACAACGTCGCCAGCATTGATAGTTCCGTCACCAAAAGACGCACGAGGTGCGATGTCGGCTCGCTGGCCTTCATTAGTACCGGCACCGGGAGTGTCAAGTCCAGTCGCAAAACGCCTAAGCTGAGTGACATCGGTGGCTAGCACAACCCCATCCCCATTTGGCCGCGGCGCCACGTCTCCCTCGAATCCGGGGGTCGGTGTCGCGGTCGGAGTATTAGTCGGTGTTGCCGTGGGCGTTGGTATGACAACTGCCAGTTTCAAACTTGGTACGCCAAGGATGTTTGCCGGCTGTATGTTCGTTGTCTCGTTACCGAACTGATTGATCGTTTGAACAGTCGTAGTGAATGGCTGAGGAGTGATCTCGTAGAGAACCAAGTGATCTGCCGGATGATCGATGGGTGTAATCATTCCATTGTGGATTTTCATGACCGGGTTGCAGAAGCCGACGGGTTGAATCACTGTCACTTGCGGCTCGAAATGAAACTGATCAAGCAGATCGACCACCTGATTCACAGGGGAGCCACTCGCCTGGTAGCACTTGAAGTGATCCAGATCGTGGAACGGTCCGTGGGGCAGTTTCTGCGTAGGCACAGCCAAGTTGATGGAGTTTTGTACTGTCAACACCTGTTGGCCAAATTGGTTGCTGACCGTCACAAGTCTTTGCGGGGCCGCGACGGCCGTCGGGGCCAGCGCGTAGAACTTAAGGTGCGAATCTGGATTGGTGATCGGCGTGATGATGCCGTCGTGTGATTTCTGTACAGGGTTGGCGAACCGTATCGCCTCCAAGACCTGCCTAAACTCGGGGGCCGTGTCAAACTGGTCTTGCAGCTGTACAGTTTCGTTTCTGCTGACACCGGTGGTCACATAAAGCTTGAAATGGTCGAGGACCGGCGGCAATGGCGGTGTCGGTGTCGGTGTCGCTGTCGGCGGAAGCGTCGGCGTCGATGTAGGCGTGGAGGTCGGCGTCGGCGTTGGTGTAAACGTCGGTGTTGGCGTCGGCGTTCGAGTAGGCGTCGATGTAGGTGTGGAGGTCGGTGTCGCCGGGGGCGTGTATGTCGGCGTCGAGGGGGGCGTCGG
>CAYSMU010000474.1:0-2873 GCA_964432145.1 uncultured Chloracidobacterium sp. | reverse complement strand
GATAATGAACATACGCACTTCATTCATTCAAAGACTTGCCGCCGGGGCGGCGATTTTCGCGATACTGGTTCCGGGGATGGCCCTGCGCGCGCTTCCGGCAGATACTAAGGATTCGCGCAAACCGCTTACCGAGGAACAAAAGATCAACCACGTGCTTAATCGACTGGGTTTCGGTGCCCGGCCCGGTGATATTGATCGGGTCAAGACTATCGGCCTTCAGAAATACATCGATCAGCAGCTCGACCCCGCAAAGATCACAGACAACCTTGCCGAGAGCAAGCTGCGAAACCTCGATGTGTTTGACATGACGACGGCCGAGGTCTTTGCAAAATATCCTAATCCGGGAGCGTTGCTTCAGGCGATAGACCGGGCCGGAAACCAGCAGCAGAACGCCGCCGCCCAAAACCCCGACGAAATGTCGGACAAGGAACGGCAGGAGCGGCAGGCAAAACTCCGCGACCTTTACCAAAAGTACGACCTGCGGCCCGCCAATCAGCTCGTACAGCAGATCGGTGCCAATCGCGTACTGCGTGCGGTCTATTCGGAAAAACAGCTTCAGGAGGTAATGGTCGATTTCTGGCAGAACCACTTCAACGTTTTCGCGGGCAAAGCTGCCGTCCGCTGGTATATCCCCAGCTACGAGCGTGACGTTCTCAGAAAGAATGCCCTAGGCAATTTTAAGGACCTTGTCGTGGGCACGGCACAGCATCCGGCGATGCTCTTTTACCTTGATAATTTTGAGTCGATGTCGCCAAATCCCGCCGGCAACAATAATCAGAACCAGGCCGCTCAGCGGCTGCAGCAGATCATTCGCTCAGGCGGTCAGATCCCGGCCCAGCTTCGCGAGCGGATCAAGCAACAGCAGAATCTGACCGATGCCCAGCTCGACGAGCGGATCAAGCAAATGCGAACCGGCCAACCGCCTGCTCAGCAGGGCCGCCGCGGCATTAACGAGAATTACGCCCGCGAACTCATGGAACTTCATACGCTCGGTGTCGACGGCGGCTATTCTCAGAAAGACATAGTCGAAGTGGCTAAGGCGTTTACCGGCTGGACGATCGTCGATCCGCGAGGTTATCGCCGAGCCGCCGCGAGCATGATCAACGGCACCGAGGAGCAGCGGCTCAGCCGCATCCAGCGTCAGGCTGGCATCCCGGACGACGCAGAGAGCGGTTCGTTCTATTTCAATCCCCGCTGGCATGAGGGCGGGGCAAAGACCGTGCTCGGCCAAAAGGTGGACGAGGGCGGCGTGAAAGACGGCCTGAAGGTCATCGATATTCTTGTTTCGCATCCGTCCACGGCGAAATTTATCGCAAAAAAACTCGCGGTCAAGTTCGTCAGCGATAATCCGAGTGAGGCTCTTGTTTCGCAAACGGCCGACGCCTTCCGAAAGTCGAATGGCGATATCAAGACCACACTCAGGGCCTTATTCAGCGATAAGGAATTCTTTGCACCTGAGAATTACCGTGCAAAGATCAAATCGCCCTTCGAGTTGGCCGTAAGCTCGATACGAGCACTCGGCGGCGATACCAATGGCGGCCCGCAGATGCTGGCGATGCTGAATAAGCTCGGCGAGGTTCCGTATGGATATCAGGCCCCGACGGGCTATCCGGACACGGCCGAGGATTGGGTGAACACCGGCGCATTGCTCGAGCGGCTGAACTATGCGATCGCACTCGCAAGCAACCAGATCGCCGGAACACGCGTCGACCTAAAGCGTTTCGCGGGCAAGGACAAGGCCGCGGTACTCGATAGGACGATCTCGCTCGTACTCGATAACGAGATCTCGCCGGCGACGCGGGCGACGCTGCTCAAACAGGTCGAGCAGCCGCTGCCCGAAGCAAAGGCTCCGGCCGAGGCAGCCGACACGCTCGCCGTACCGAATATGCGTGAGGGACAGCAGGGAGCGCCGAATCGTCAGGCACGCCTGCTCAAGCCGAGCGGCGATCCTGAGATCTTTAAGGTAGTGAGTTTGGTGCTTGGAACTCCCGAGTTTCAGCGTCAATAGCCAAGGGGCGAACTAACCAAAAGCCGGTGGCCGCTTGTTTTGGGCCGCCGGCTCTCTATGTAAGGCGATGAGACATCTGAAGATCATTTTTGCAGTGACAGGAATGCTCGCCCTGAGCGCCTGTACGTTTGCCCAATCAGCCCCGGCCGGTAACAAGGCCCGCTACGAGGCGGCGGCAGCTTACTCACGCGAACACCGCGGCGTCGGTATGCTCGTGATGAAAGGCGATGCGATCGTGTTTGAGGATTATGCGACCCCGGCGGGCAAGGACCTGCCGTGGATACTCGCAAGCGGCACGAAGTCGTTCTCCGGCGTGATGTGCGCCGCCGCGATCGAGGACAAGCTGATCTCTGGTTTTGATGAAAAGGTCGCCGATACAATCACCGAGTGGAAAGGCGACCCGCGAAAGTCGAAGGTCACGATCCGCCAGCTCCTTTCGCTCACCAGCGGTATCGATGCGGGGCAGATCGGCGTTGTGCCCTCATATGCGGAAGCAGTCACTAAGCCCGCCGGCTATGATCCCGGATCGCATTTCGAATACGGTCCGGTACCTTTCCAGATCTTCGGCGAGGTAATGACCCGCAAGCTCAAGGGCCGTAATGAGACGGTTGACAGCTATCTGAAGCGCCGCATCCTGGATCCGATCGGCCTTAGCGTCTCGATGTGGCGAAAGAACGGCGGCCAGCCGCTGCTGCCTCAGGGAGCTACACTGACCGCACGCGAATGGATCAAGTTCGGCAAGTTTTTGAAGGACCGCGGCAAATGGAACGGCAAGCAGTTGATCGCCGCGAAACTGCTCGACGAATTGATCGTTGGGTCGAAGGCGAATCCGGCCTACGGCCTGACCTTTTGGCTCAACGCAAAG
>CAYSMU010000473.1:0-2877 GCA_964432145.1 uncultured Chloracidobacterium sp. | reverse complement strand
AGGGCTTTTCGAGTATGATCCTCCGACCCCGTCGCTACCGCTCCCGGTTCTGACAGCTTTGCCAGTCCAAAGTCGAGTATCTTGACTCGATCATCTTTGGTGATGAACAGGTTTTCCGGTTTCAGATCCCTATGGACAATACCTTTCTCGTGCGCCGCGGACAACCCGCTGACGATCTGCTGTGCGTATTCGGTCACCTTTCGCAGCGGTATCGAGCCTTCGTCCAAACGCGCGCGAAGTTCTCCGCCTTCAAGCAGTTCGGAGACGACATACAAAACGCCGTCGTGTGAATCAATGTCATAGATCGGCAGGATGTTCGGATGGCTAAGTGCTCCGGCGGCCTGGGCTTCCTGCTCGAACCGTGCGACACGATCCTTGTCCGCCGAAAAATCCGCCGGCAACACCTTGATCGCCACGTCGCGGCCGATCTTCGGGTCGTTTGCCCGATAGACCTCACCCATACCGCCGACGCCGAGGAGCGAGCGGATCTCGTATCTTCCCAGTAATGTACCTTCGGTCAGTGTCATTTCTTCAGTTCTGCCGCCCAGTTGAGGACCAACGTCAGCGGTTGCGAGTTCTCCGCGTTCGCCAAATTATTGACCACGAATCGCTGGCCGTCCTGCGTCGGAACGTAGTTGTTCCGATCATCGGAGATCCCGGTGATCGGCACCGCCGTTTGGAACAGGGCTTCCGGCCGGCCGACGTCAATCGACGATCCACCGCTTACGGCAACTGACATTAGGGTGCGATCTGATGCGATATAAAATAGTTCTTTCCCATCGCCACGCCACTGCGGTTGGTCTCCGCCCGCCGTTGAGACCTGCCATTTACCACCGGAGACAGGGAAGCTCTGTATGTATACCTCCGTCCTGCCCGATTCATCTGATGCATATGCGATCCATCGCCCATCGGGTGAAAACTGACCGTGTGACTCTATAACATCAGTTTGCAGGTAGGGAAAAGGTGTTCGGTCACCGAACATAGGCATTATCCATAGATCGTATTTTGTTTTAGGACCACCGTTCATTTCATAAAGCAAATATTTGCCATCACGAGACCAACCGTCGGGGAACGGTACGAAAGCGCCCCTCAATAGTAATTCTTCGCCGCCCGAGCCATTTGCTGCTCTCAGGTATATGCCTCCGTTTCCCTGCCTTTCCGCCGAAAAGACAATTTGGCTCCCGTCCGGAGAAATTGCGGCCGTGGACTCGATTGAGGGGTCGAAAGTCAACCGCGTTGTGTTTCCGCGAGTAAGATCCAAGGAATAAATATCCTGAGCGGCCATACCATCCTTTCCCATGTCGCCGCGGCCGAAGATAAGTTTCTTTCCATCCGGCGACAGTACCGGTTCGTGATATCCGCCGGGTTCCGTGATCGCTTCGAGGACCTTACCGGAGCGTTCGAACCAGGTCAAACGGGTTGTTTGCAGATCTCCGGTGCGGTAGAGCAGCCGTCCTCCGACTACGGAGAATGACGCATACGCGGTCGGCCCGATCTCTGTCGGGAAGGTGAGCAAACCCTGCACAAGGGGAACCGCTTCACCGGAAAGCTCTAGTTTGCCCGGATCAAACGGCTGCGCCACCAACGTAGATTCGCGTACGAACAAAAGGTATCCGCGGCCATCAGCCTCAGCGTATGCACCCGTTACTTGAGACGGTACGAGAAACTTCGAGACTGGCGAGTCGATCGACCCAACGTAGACACCTTGTTGCTCTGTTTGAGATCCGCGCCCGAAATAGATGAAGTGTTTACCGTCCGCCATCATTGACGGCCAGCGGTGCGACGTTTGTCCCTTTTCCGCATCTAAAACCGACACCGGTGTGGCCGGACCGCCGGATGACGAGATGCGCAAAAGCGGGCTGGTAGTGTCTGGACTGAATATTATCGTTCCATCAGGGGCCCATGTTCCTCCGCGCGGGTCTACCGATGCGTCAGCTAACGTCTGGATGGGACCGCCAGCCGCGTCGATCTTGCGAAGCTTGCCCCCGGAAAAAAAACCTATCGACCTGCTATCCGGCGACCAAAAAGGGAATGCCGCCCCTTCCGTCCCGGTCAACTGGCGGGATTCAATCGACGAGAGCGGCCGTACCCACAGCGACGTCGCCCCCGAACTGCTTATCGTAACAAACGCTACGTGTTGGCCGTCCGGTGAAATAGTCGAAGCCTCTGCAAACCCGGTCTTCTCCGGCGGAGCGATCAGGAATCGCATCGTTTGGGCGGGCGATTCCGAGCGTCGAAGATACAGTCCTGCCAGGATCAACGTGGTCAACAGAAAGACTCCGGCCGCGATAAAGGCGACTCGCCCGAGCCATGCGGATCCTACTGCGGGTTCATTGCCCAATGCCCGAGCGGTCGATGTCAAACTTGTGCCAGACGAACTTGTCTGCGTGGATAACGCATCAAGCGCGAAACCGAGATCATGTGCCGAATAGAAGCGTTGATCCGGCTTCTTTTCCAGACAGCGGCGCATCAATTTATCAAATGACTGCGGGATCTTTCGGTTCTCATCCTCCAGATCGGGTACGTCTTCTTTGAGAATTGCGTTCATCAACTCGACGACCGAATCACCATGGAACGCTTTATTTCCGGTCAGCATTTCGTACAGGATCACGCCAAAGCTGAATATATCCGAACGATGATCGATCGCGTGGCCGCGAACCTGCTCGGGCGACGTATAACCGACTGTGCCCATTACGACGCCGGGATTGGTAAGTGCCCTGCGCGTAGCATCTTCCGATCCGTGGATATTTGTGTCGGGCTCGCGCAGTTTCGCTAATCCGAAATCAAGGATTTTAACGCGGTCGTCCTTTGTAATAAAGAGGTTTTCCGGCTTCAGATCTCGGTGAACTATACCTTTCTCGTGCGCAGCCGACAGCC
>CAYSMU010000472.1:0-2877 GCA_964432145.1 uncultured Chloracidobacterium sp. | reverse complement strand
TCTGACTTTGACCGTACCCACAGGTTTAGCACAAACTTCGTTTGGGAAATCCCTAGTGGCGGGTCGGATAGCCGGTGGGTAAGCGGCTGGTCGGTATCTGGTTTCTTACAGGCCCAGTCGGGAACCCCATTCACTGTATTTGCGTCCGAGCCGGAAATCGGAAATGTAGGTCAGTTGACCGACCTCACCCGCGGATCAGGAGGCCTATATCGCTTGGGCTTTGGACGTCCGAATGTCACCTGCGACGCAGTCAACGGCTATAGCACCAGCAATCTTACGGCGATCAACAGAAGTTGCTTCAGCTCGCCGCTTGGAGGCTTTGGCAGTTTGGGTCGCAATACATTCCGCGGCCCGCTACAGAAACGATTCGACATTAGTTTCGTAAAAAACACTAAGTTTACCGATCGGATCAGCTTCGAACTTGGGTTTGACCTCTTCAACGTGTTCAATACAGTGAATTTGGCCAATCCCAACAGCGACCTGCAGGATTCTGTCGACTTCGGGATCATTACCAACACGGTTGGCGGGCCTCGCGTCGGACAGTTTCGTGCGAAACTACGATTCTAGCAGTCAGATCAAGGGGGTTAGGAAAAAGAGGCTCTTCGCGAGCCTCTTTTTCGTTGTCAAAGATCACTTTGTGGCTGTCGCCTTACTTTCCTTTGGGTCGTAGGGCGTCGCCTGGTATTTCTTTACCGATTCCTGAGCGTTATCGTAATTGTCGCCTAATGCCTCAGCCCGCTTGTACGCGGCAACCGCACGTGTCCGGTCGCCCTTTGCGTCGTAGGCGTTTCCCATCTTGATATTGGCCCAGACGGAAAGCCACGGCGGATTGAGGTTGCCGCCGAGCGTGGCCTTAAAGTTATCGATCGCCAGGTCAAAGTTACGCTGGTCCAGGAAAAGCAGCCCGAGATGGTAATAGATCCAGGAATTAGAGCGGTCGAGCTTTAGGGCTGCCTCGAACTGCTGCTGAGCCTCGACATAATTCCCTTCCTTAAATTGCTCAATGCCGCGTCTCGCGATCGACGACACGCGAAGATCGGGCGAAATACGAAGCAGTTTGTAACCCGGATCTATAATGACGGCGATAGGTTTACCGGTCGACTCGATACTAAAATCCGCACTCGCGTCGTCCATCTGCAGAGTCTCGGTCTTAATGCCCTGCTCGCCCTCCGATCGCAATTGGACCTCGACCGGCAGGCGAAGGTTGTCGTAGTTTTGCTTTACCGTGCCGCGGGCTATGAACTTGCCGCCCTTCGTGCGGATGATCAGGTAGTCGGTCGAGAATTCAGGCACGCCCGTGCTCTCGACCCAGCGTGCAAAGAAATACCGCATATTCTGGCCCGCGATACGGGTCGTCAGCTTTTCAAAATCGTCGATCGAGGCGTTCTTCCCGCGAAATTCCTGCAGGTATGTGCGAAGCAATTGATCGAATTTCTGTGTACCCAGCGTGTCGCGGAGCAGTTTATACACAAACGCTCCTTTGGCATACATTATGTACTGGTAGCCAATACTTTGATCATCAAGGTTTGCGGGTGCCCGCAATACCGAGGCGGTCTGCTCGAATGTAAGCGATTTCTCCAGCAATTCGCGGCGGATGCCGTCGAGCTTTGCCCCGTCCATTGTACTTTCACGAAGGCTGAAAGCGCTGTATTCCGCAAGTCCCTGAGAGAGCCACGCATCGTCGAATGACCTTAGTCCGACGGTCTGGCCCCACCACTGGAAAGCCGCCTCACGCTGCAGCCGATCGCTCATGATGTCGCGATTCTCCTCGAAAGGCCGGCCCGCGATAAACAGCATTCCGCGGCCTGAATAAAACTCGAGACTCTCGTCATCGATCTGAACTACCAAGAGCTTGTTGCCATATGCGGCGACGCCAAATCGCTTGGTGTAGTTGTCGAGTGCCTTACCGAGTATTTCGCCGTACGAGGAAATGAGGGCGTCGCTGCCGGGCTTGGCAAAGAAATGCAATTCCTGATCGCCTACGCGAAGCGTCCTCGGCAAATACTTTCCGTAAGCAAAGTTGCCAGGCAATGCCGGCGACGCCTGGACAAAGCGTGTCTTGCCGCCTATTGCCGAAACAGGCGAATCGCTGTAGCCGACTAACTGAAAGCCCGTCGGCAAAGAGATCGAAATGTCTGATGTCGCCAGATCAGCGGCATAATCGTGGAAAGGGAACCAGCGGGCCGCGTACATTAGATAGCCGTTCTGATCGCCAACAAAAGCCAGCCGTTTGTTAAGCAGCGGGCCGCCTGCCGGGCCGTCGAGCACGCCGCTGTATTTGAATCTCAGCGTAACCGGCGTCCCCTTGGCGATATTTTCGCCCATGTCGATCCGCACATGCGGGCCGATATCGCTGTTTGTCTGATCCTGGACAAAGGTGATCAGGCTCGCGGGTGTCGGTGTGACGATCGGCCTGGGCGTGGTCCGCGGAGAGCTCGTAGGCAAGGCCGTAATAGCTGTTGCAATTACCGGCCTGTCTGTACGAATGATCGAGTCGATCTTGAGCGACCCGTTTAGCTCAAACGCAACCGCACGCGTGTCTTCAAGAGGCGTAAAGGTAACATCTACCGTCGCCGTAAGTTTACGCTCCGCCGGGCTAAGTGCCGCGTCGATCACGTAATTCGTCACGTCAAACGGCGTCCGCTTGATCTGCTGCGCCGCGATCGGCAGCGTCAAAAGTAAGGCTATACCGAGGATCAAAGATCCGTTTCTTATAAGCTTGGTCATCTCTATCGTCCGCAAACTAGCTATCCAAATATGCGCTTCTATGATGTTAGCAAACCCGATTACGTTTGCCCCTGCCCGGGGCCGCTCTCTCAACCCTTGACTGTCTTCTCTCCACTCTCAACCAATAACTCGCAACTATCCCTGTCCCAA
>CAYSMU010000471.1:0-2878 GCA_964432145.1 uncultured Chloracidobacterium sp. | reverse complement strand
CCATACGCGATCCGCTCGATCATGTAGAAACTTTTTCTTATGACACGCTGGGGCGACTGATCCGAAGCGATGGCCCGGCTGGCGACACGCAGATCTTCACCCGGACCGGGACAGAGCGGGATCACACTGTCACCCACAGATCGGGCCTCAACCGCTTCTCGGTCTATCGTGTCGAAAATCTTGACAATAACGATGCTAAATTCTCTTTTACGTATCCTGACGGTGGAACAGCACAGGAACTGATCGCGTCCGACGGATCGACGGCCTATTCCGAACCGAATGGAATGATGAGCCGTACCGATATGGGGCCGGATCCGCGCTGGGGAATGCAGTCTGCGATCCCGGTATCGAGCTCCACGACCACCCCCGGCGGGCTGATCTTTTCGACCGCATATTCGCGGCAAGCGACTCTGGCCAGTCCGTCCGATCCTCTGAGCATCGTCAGCCTGACCGATACACTCGCCTTCGGCGGTGCTACGTATTCGAACATCTTTACCGCAGCCGATCGCACACACGTTCAGCGAACGCCATTGAACCGACGGACCGTTCGAACGATAGATTCTCAGGAGCGGGTCACGTCCTGGAAATTCGCCGATTTCGCTTCCTCGAACTATGGCTACGATGCGCGCGGGCGTCTAGAGTCGCTGGTTTCCGGCTCGGCGCCGGAATCCCGCTCGATAACCTATGGCTACAATTCCGCCGGAGGCCTTGCTTCTGTGACAAACGCTCTCGGCCGTACACGCACTTTCAGTTACAACGCGGCCGAACGTCTCTCGAGGCAGACGCTGGCCGATTCACGGTTCATTCAATACGGCTATGACCCGGAGGGAAGCATAAACTCGATCACACCACCGGGCCGGACTGCTCATACTTTTACGTTCAACTCACGCGACCTGCTAGCCTCATACACCGCCCCAATAGTCGGCGGAAACAGCACTACGTTGTTCGATTACGATCTGGACGGCGCCCTGACGCGGATCACGCGGCCGGACGGTCAGACAGTTGTCTTCGGCTACAATGCCTCCGGAAACCGCTCAACGCTAACGATACCGGCGGGTGTCTACTCGTACAATTATTCGCCTGTGACCCGGGAGATCAGCTCGATAACGTCACCTGGCAATATTACGATGGCGTTCGAGCGGGATGGCTCGCTGACGACAAGAACAACCTGGAGCGGTGCGGTCAGCGGGAGCGTAAGCTTCGATTACGACGCCAATTTCCGTCCTGTCTCACAATCTATCAATGGAGCAAATACCGTCTCGTATGATTACGATGCCGACGGATTGATAACATCTGCCGGCGCCTATTCTGCGGCTAGGGACGTTCAGTCGGGTATCGTCAATTCGGCGACCGTGAACAGCGTCGTAGATTCTTTTTCTTACAATCAGTTCGGCGACCTGACAAGCCACGCATCGCGATTCAACGGAAATCTCATATTCGAAGAAGTGCTTACCCCCAACAAGCTCGGCAGCGTCATCCAGCTCATCGAGACGATCGGCGGCACGACTACGACGCGGACGTTCGGATACGATACGACCGAGCGGCTCAGAAGCGTGACTGTGAACGGTGCTCCTCAGCCGTCCACAACCTATTCGTACGACGATAACAACAACCGGATCGCGGTCAACTCAGCCGGAAACATCACTATTGCTACATTCGACGCTCAGGATAGGATGAATCAAAACGGCGGTATCACATTCACGTACACAGCTGCGGGCGAGCTGGCAACCAGAACGGTCGCTGGTACGACGACGCAGTATTCCTACGACGCGATCGGAAATCTAAGAGGCGTCAATTTCCCCGGAACGAATATCGAATATCTTATCGACGGTGCAAACCGACGGGTGGGCAAGCGGATCAACGGCTCTCTGTCAAGAACCTACCTCTACGCAGACAGTTTGAGAATGGTGGCGGAACTCGACGCAAGCGGGAATGTGCTCAACCGCTTTGTCTATGGCGCAAGGCCGAACGTGCCCGAATACTTTGTTCGCGGCGGCGAGACCTACCGGCTTGTCTCGGATTTTCGCGGCAGCGTTCGTCTCGTTGTCAACTCGATTACCGGCAACATTGCGCAGCGGATCGACTACGATGAGTTTGGCCAGGTGCTGCAGGATACGAATCCCGGTTTTCAGCCATTCGGCTTTTCGGGCGGGATCTATGACCATCAGACCGGCCTCGTCCGATTTGGTGCGAGAGATTATGATGCCCAAGCTGGCCGCTGGACGGCAAAGGATCCGACGCTGTTCGCCGGCAGCTTCGGCAACCTCTATGAGTATGGCGAGAGCGATCCGGTAAACATGATCGATCTCAACGGCCTTGGTCCGATCAGTGTCGGCCCGGGAACCTCGGGAGTGGGCAACAGTCGTAACGGCCTGATCGGTGACACACTTAGATCGCTCCATCGCAACAATATGCAAGCCGGCAACCTCTCTGGAAACCTGCGCGAACAGGCCGACAGTCTGATCAAGCGCATCATCAAGGAGCGGAAACGAATGGCCTGGATCCGAAGCCGCCTAAAGGTGCTTCGCGAAAGGGCACTTAGGTGCATCAAAGAGAAGAAAAAGATCCCGGATCAACTCCTCAAAGAAGTGCTCGAGCTTAGACGCGAGCTGACTGTTCTGAAGCAGGACGAACTAGAGGCGCGAATAGAATACAACAGCATCATTGCACAGACGGCGGGCAATATACTCGTCGAACCTGCGGCTGACTCGATAGACACGTTCTTTAGCTATCTCGATCCTAATTACTGGATCTACGAAGGTTACAAGGGCCTGACTGGTCAGAAATAATAGCTACTTGACGACGATATTTACGAGTCGTTTCGGCACGACGATCACCTTGACGATCTCTTTGCCGTCGGTATATTCGCGGACCTTTT
>CAYSMU010000470.1:0-2900 GCA_964432145.1 uncultured Chloracidobacterium sp. | reverse complement strand
GTGCGATAAACACCGCGGTCGGGCGAGGCTGCCCAAAGGTTACCAGTCGCGGCAACATAAA
Organism: uncultured Chloracidobacterium sp.; assembly: GCA_964432145.1. GTDB lineage: Bacteria > Acidobacteriota > Blastocatellia > Pyrinomonadales > Pyrinomonadaceae > OLB17. The sequence continues at coordinate 2,839 of CAYSMU010000470.1, read as the reverse complement.
CGATGTTCGGATCGGTCGGATGGATAACGACCCGAGCGATGGCCATCGTCTTTTCGAGGCCCATGTGCTTCCAGGTCTTTCCGGCGTCGAGCGACTTGTATACGCCGTTGCCCCACGACGAACTTTGACGGTTGTTCGCCTCGCCCGTGCCGGCCCAAACGATCGACGGATTTGACGGAGCGATAGCGATGTCGCCGACGCTGCCGACCGCTTCCTTGTCAAAGATCATCGTCCATTCGGTACCGCCGTTGACCGATTTCACGATGCCAGATGCCGCCGTAGCGGCGTATATGACCCGCGAGTCATTCGGGGCGGCCTCGATATCGTTAATACGGCCGCCCATGGTCGCGGGGCCGATCTCTCGAAATCTCAAGCCGGAGATGGCGGCGTCAAACGTCGGCGGAGCCGACGGCTTTGTGGGCGAAGCAGCCGGGCTCGCCGTCGGCCGGGGTGTCTGAGCCAAAACTGAAATAACGGAGAACAGTAGTACCAGGCTCGAAAGCCCGATGCCTCGAAGCGCGCGCTGTATTATCATCTTTTTAGATCCTCGAAAAACGTAATCTTAGGGTAAATCAGAAATCCAAAAACAGACCTAACTGGTTTGAATGCCTATCAATCTAGGACAGTTTGTTTGGATAAGCAACTAATACGGGGGTGTAATCGAAAGGTTTACAAAAATTTACAAATGAATCGAAGTCGATTACCTTGCCACAATAGAAAACTCTTTCATTCCGAGTTAGAATCACCCGTCAGGAAAAAACGGAGCAGATATGAAGTCAAACGCAATTGGTAGAAGATTTGTGTTTTTGGCCATCGTCCTCGGCACGATCGGTCTAAGTGTATACGGACAACCGCAGCCGGCCTCGACGCCGGAGATGATCGCCCGGCGGAACGCGGTCGAAGCGGAGCTGCAATCAATAGCCGTTGTCGAGCGAAAGGTAATGGTGCGGATGCGTGACGGAGTTCGGGTTCAGGCCGATGTTTACAGGCCCAAAGACCAGAGCAAAACGTATCCCATCATCCTGTCGCGAACGCCGTATAACTTCAATTGGTGGGACGTGCGGCTCGGTGCTCCGCGAGATATGACGACCGTGCTCGACGCGGTAAAACGCGGCTACGCCTATATCATCATGAACGAACGCGGCCGGTTCTTTTCCGAGGGGAATTACGACATCCTAGGAGCGCCGACAACAGATGGCGATGACGCACTGACGTGGATGTCGTCGCAGCCTTGGTCGAACAAGAAGGTGGGCACGATCGGGTGTTCATCGACCGCTGAATGGCAAATGGCAGTTGCGGCACGCGGGAATCCAGCGTTTACGACGATGATCGCGCAGGGCTTTGGTGCCGGTGTTGGCCGTGTCGGGCCGTATTACGAACAGGGCAACTGGTATCGCGGCGGTGCGGTGCAGATGCTCTTCATTTCGTGGCTCTATGGCCAGCAAAATCAGGTGCGGCCTATGTTCGACCCAAAGACCACGCAGGAAGAACTTATTCGTGCTTCGAAATCCTTCGACCTCGCCCAGCAAGCCCCGTCGGTCGATTGGTCAAAGGCGTTGAGGCATTTGCCGGTTAAGGACATCTTCACCGCGGTCGACGGTCCGCGAGGCATCTTTGCCGACGAAATGCCCGTGCCGACCGGCGGAGCAATGATCAAGCGAACGCCCAACGATCCCGCGTGGTACAGGGGTGGGCTGTGGCACGACAACATGAAGATCAACATTCCCGGTTTCTACTTCATGTCGTGGTACGACGTTTCTTCAGGGCCAAATATCGCGATGTACAATCACATCCGCAAAACTGCGGACAAAGACGTTGCCGATAAACAGTATGCCGTGATCGCTCCGGTGGCCCACTGCAGCTATACGCGTGCGACTGAAAACACGGTGGTCGGAGCGCGCAGCATGGGCGACGCCCGGCTCGATTACAGCAAATTGACGTACGACTGGTTCGATCATTTCCTCAAGGGCGAGCAAAACGACATCTTGAAACGTCCAAAAGTGCAGTACTTCACGATGGGCAGCAATAAATGGCAGGCTTCCGAACAATGGCCGCCGGCCAGTGCAGAGCCGATGAAGTTCTATCTCTCGAGTGGAGGAAATGCGAACAGCTTAAACGGCGACGGCAAGCTCGTCTCCGAACCGCCCGCAACGGACATGCCGGATGTGTTCACCTACGACCCGATGAATCCGGTGCCGTCGTTTGGCGGCAATGTTTGCTGCATCGGCAACGCGATACAGGCCGGTTCGTTCGATCAGAGCAAGATGGAAGAACGAAATGACATTTTGGTTTACTCGACCGACATTTTGAAGGAAGGTTTCGAGCTAAGCGGCCCGATCGATGTAACGCTTTACGTTTCGTCCGACGCAAAGGACACCGACTTCACGGTAAAACTCATCGACGTAGACGAAACCGGAAAGGCCTGGAATCTCGACGAGACCATCCAACGCATGCGCTACCGCGACGGTTACGACAGGCCGCTTGTTTGGATGGAATCAGGCAAAGTCTATAAGGTCAAATTCCAGCCGATGACGACCAGCAACTACTTCGCTCCCGGCCACCGCCTGCGGATCGAGATCTCAAGCAGCAACTTCCCGAGATTCGATCGGAATATGAACACAGGCGGGAATAACTGGGATGAAACAAAGGGCGTGGTCGCGAAGAACGCGGTCCACCATTCGAAGCAGTATCCGGCGGAGGTAGAGATCTCAGTTGTCTCGAAGAAGTAAGATCTAAAGTTGCTGGAACCGTTAGCCCGGCGCGTTCGTAAAAAAATCCATAACCAATCGTTTATTCGCTCATACGGAGGGCAGAGCCATGACGAAGAAACACGACCAAA
>CAYSMU010000469.1:843-2910 GCA_964432145.1 uncultured Chloracidobacterium sp. | reverse complement strand
CGGATAGAGTTGACCTAAAACTCTTAAAAACAAAAACGTTCGGCTGCGGTGCTGTAGTTCTTTACTACGCTCTTACAACTCGCCGAGCCTGAGAGCCTATCAGTACGCAGTGATTTCTGAAACCGTTCGGTTGCACTTGACATACGCAACCGTTTGGTTGCATACTCGTGTTCGAAGTCATGAAACGAGACATTTTTCAAGCCATAGCTGACCCGACGAGGCGGGCGATCATTGCGTTGATCGCGATACAGGCGATGACGCCGAATGCGATCGCCGAGCATTTCGACACTAGCCGGCAAGCTGTTTCCAAGCATCTGCGCATCTTGACGGAGTGTGAACTCATCAAACACGAACAAAAAGGGCGAGAGATCTATTACCAGCTCGAAATAGACAAAATGAAAGAGATCGACGAATGGCTCGAGCAATACAGAAAGATCTGGGAGACGCGGTTCGAGCAGCTCGATACGTTGCTTACAGAGTTAAAACAACGAGAGAAACAGGAGAAAAAGAAATGAAGCCCGCCGAAGCAAGCCTACCGTCAGATACCGAGGTACTCGTCAGACGGAGTTTCGATGCTCCCGCCACGCTGGTATGGCGGGCCTACATGGAACCGGACCTGATGCGTCGTTGGTGCGGGAGCACTCCCGGTTGGTCGATGCCTGTCTGCGAGATGGATATGCGCGTCGGCGGCCGGTATCACTGGCGTTGGCGTAGTGACAAGAACGGTCAGGAGTTCGGATTCACGGGCGAGGTCCTCGAGGTCGTTCCGCACGCTAAGATCGTTCATACGCAGATCTTCGATCCGGGCAATATGGGCGTCTCGATGGGCGGTGAACCGTCGATCATCACCGTTACTTTCGACGAGGTCGACGGTATAACGAACGTCGCCACCACGATCAAGTATGCTTCAAAGACCGACCGCGACGAGGCTCTCTCAACCGGTATGACAGACGGCATGGAGATGAACTATAAGCGGCTCGACGGAGTTCTTTCGGTGCTGAAGAATGCAGAAGCCCGCACGTAAGTAATGGCGTAACGCACTGTTTAAACAAATGGAGAAAATGTGGAATTTATAGTTAATAAAGAGACGAAGACTGTCACGATAACCAAAGATTTCGACGCACCTCGCGATCTCGTTTGGGATGCATACACAAGGCCCGAGTTGCTCGACCAGTGGTGGGCACCGAAACCGTTCGCGTCGCGGACCAAGGTCAGGGAGTTTAGAGAAGGCGGCAGGCGATTCTACGCAATGGTCAGCCCTGAGGGTTTGGAGCGGTGGGCTGTTCAGAGATATACGTCGATCACTCCGAAGACCAATTTTAAGTTCTTCAACGCATTTGCGGATGCAGACGAAAACCTGCAATTGCCGGGCTCGGATTGGGACCTGAATTTCAGCGAGCAGGACGGAACGACAACGGTCAGTGTCTCGATCTATAACGAGTCGCTGGAACGTATGGAGAGAATAATCGCAGACGGCGGCTTCCGCACAGGTACCGAGATGCAGCTGCAAAATCTGGACCAGCTTTTGGCGACGTTAGCGAAGCAGAAGGGTTGAGGCTCGCGGGGAAGGATCACGAATATGCAAAAAAGGTCGGCCTTTCTTGATCTCATCCGATCTATCGTGGACGACGATTTCGACGCCGCCGAGCGTCTGCTCTGCATAAGCCCGGAGTTGGCGGTCATGGCGGCCCCGATCGGCGCGACACGGCAAGAGTCCGTGGAACATTTTTTCCCAGAGATCTCGCACTACCTATACCGCGGCGATACCGCTTTGCACATGGCGGCAGCGGCATGTTCGTGCAAAATGGCGAAACTGCTCGTATCACACGGGGCTGACCCGCGAGCAAAGAACCGCCGCGGAGCCGAGCCGCTTCACTACGCGGCGGACGGCAATCAGGCAGAACCTCAGGCACAAGCCGGGATGGTCGCGTATCTTATATCGATCGGCGCAGATCCGCTTGCCGTTGACAATTCAGGCGTAGCTCCGTTACACAGAGCGGTCCGCCGGCGGTCGCTGTCCGCGGTACGCGCCCTCTTAGACGGCGGAGCGTCGGTCGGGCAAAGGAA
>CAYSMU010000469.1:0-830 GCA_964432145.1 uncultured Chloracidobacterium sp. | reverse complement strand
GGGTGCAAGCGGCAGCGGCTCCGATGCGGCACACGAACAACAGGCCGGGATCATCAAGCTCCTTCTCGCCAATGGAGCAAAACTCACCGACCGTGACCACAATGGCAAAACACCTGATGAGGCCGCCACGAGCGAATGGATAAGGAATTTGTTATTACGATGAGATCGGCGTCGGTACAAGACAAAACAAATTTATATGCACGTACAAGATCAGATCAAAGAGTTTATAGCCAGCCAACCGTTACCAAAACGCGGTGAGATTCAAACACTGCACGACATGATCCAGCGTGTAAACCCGGGATGCAAATTGTGGTTCCTCGACGGCAAAAACAGCGAAGGAAAGGTCGTTTCTAACCCGGATATTGGCTACGGGTCTCGCGACCACAAATACGCCGATGGGTCGATAAGCGAGTTCTATCAGATCGGCCTGAGCCCAAACAAAACCGGGATCTCCGTCTATATCCTTGGTATCGAAGACAAGAAATACCTGGCCGAAACATACGCCAGCACCCTCGGCAAAGCGACCGTGACCGGCTATTGCATCAGGTTCAAAACTCTAAAAGATATAAACACCGATGTTCTTGAGGCGGCAGTTCGATTTGGGTTTGAGAATATGCGTGAAAAGGCGAACAGATGAAAAAAATAATGCGAAAGCTAGTCTTAGGTGGGATCAGTGGGTTCGGCGTCGCGTGTAGTCCCGTGTCTCCCATCAAAACGGACGAAGCGGCGAAAGCCCCGCCACTATCCTACTGTGAATTAGCCAATCATCCTGAGAAATTAGCCAATCATCCTGAGAAATATGATGGCCAGACAGTGCGAGTAACCGCTAC
>CAYSMU010000468.1:0-2918 GCA_964432145.1 uncultured Chloracidobacterium sp. | reverse complement strand
AAGTCCCTGGCGATAGCGGCGATCTCATCGGTTGTGACCGCGTCCGTTTTGGCGAGAGTTTCGGCCGTAGATATCTGCCGGCCGTAGACCATTTCGCATTGGGCAAGGGCCGCGGCACGCGAGGCTGAATCCTCGAGCGAGAGTAGAATAGAGGCCCGTGTTTGCTGTTTTACAAGATCCAGTTCGTCGGCTGTTACCCCATTCTCGGCGATATCACACATTTCCGCGACGGAAAGCTCGACGACCTCTGCGGCGAGTTCGGGAGAGGTCGCGGCAGAGATAGAGAAAATACCGCAGTCCTGATACATCGACGCTGACGCTCCAACGCTGTAGGCGAGGCCGCGTTGCTCCCGTACCTTTTGCCAGAGGCGGCTCGATGAGCCGCCGCCGATGATATTTGCCAGCAGATCGGCCGCGTAGCGACGGCGGTCGACCGCGGAAGGGAATGGCGTCGCAATGATCAGGTGAGCTTGTTCGAGGTCCTTGCGTTGTTTGATGAGGTAGGGTGCGGCCAACTCGGGTGGAGTTGGCGCCGAGACCGCTGAGGCAGCAGAGATTTCTGAACTCTCTTTACTTTGCGTTCTTTGCGTGCTCTGCGTTGAAAACAGAGCTTCATTTGCGAATTCGACGATCCGGGAATGATCGACGTTACCGGCCGCGGCGATCACAAGATTCGACGCGTTGAAAACCTTCTCATGATACTTTCGTGTCTTCTCGTGGCCAAAACTCCTGACGGTTTCCGGCGTACCCGCGATCGACAGCCCGAGCGGATGTCCAGCAAAAAATGCCTCGCTGAAAATGTCGCCCAGATATTCCTCAGGCGAATCTTCGATCATCTTCATCTCTTCGATGATCACTCGCTGCTCACTCTCAAGGTCAGCCTCGTCAAATCGCGGATTTAGGAGCATATCGGCGATCAGGTCAAAAGCCCGAGGCAGTTGATCGTCGATGACCTTGATCGCAAAGCCGGTTTCCTCGTGCGTCGTGAATGCATCGAGATTGCCTCCAAGACGGTCCTGTTCGATGGCTATGTCTAATGCGGACCGTCGGGCAGTGCCCTTGAACACGGCGTGCTCGATGAAATGCGAAATGCCGTTTAGCTCGATAGGCTCATGTCGCGAACCAACGCGGAAAAAGAAGCCAAGCGTCGCCGAACGCACACCGGGCATGCGGTCGGTAAGAATTGTCAGGCCGCTGGGCAGGCGAGTTTCTTGGATGTCTTCCTTCATCGGCAAAGACTCAAGACTAGCACGCAAAAGGCGGAAACACGACCGGTAGGCAGTGTGTTCAAGGTTGCCCGCACCCAACGTAGAGACACCCTCCCAACAGGTCGCGTCTCTGCCTACATTACTGGGATACCGCATTAAACAAGAGCGGATATGTCGCCAGCGATTGCCCGCGATATTGCGGGCGGAAGCCAAAAAGGACGATCTTGCCTTTGCCTATTGTGAACTCGACCAGAGCCGCTTTGCCGGCGATCTTTTCCGTTCCTAATGCCCAGCCGGACAACAGCACCTTTGACGGATCGGTCGGGTATTTTGCAATGATATTGATGTCGATCTGTTGCCAAACGGTGCGGGACATACCCGCTCCAATGCCACTCCCCTCTCCGGAAAGAGGTTCAAATGCAGGCGAGTCTTCGAACCATGCGATCGACTCTTTTGGCATTCCTTTGGCAATCGGGTGTGTGGTGTCGATCTCAGTGCGCAGGATCGAGCCGGGGATGTAGAAATCCTTGCGTGCGATGCCGCGGGTGACGTTTCGTACCGGAAGGCCGAACTGCTCGATCGCGAAATTCGACGATTCGTTCAGAAAAACAAGCGTCCCGCCGTCCTCGACAAACTTCTTCAAATTCGCAACGCCTTCCTTCCCAACGCCGCCCACATACTCATCCGGCATCGAGCCTTTCGCGTAGCCGTTGAGGATCTGATTGGCGGCTTGATCGGGGAAGATGATCGTCTTAGCCCAAAGAAGGCTTTGCGAATCAGTCGGTTGGAATCCGAGAATTCCTCTATTGTTAATTGACCCCAGCTGCAGTGGAACACAACGCGATCCAAATCTTCCCCAATAATATCCGAAAACGAATCTCGACCATCCCTCATCCATGGACGGATTAGCGGATCTGTAAATTTGAACTTGGGCGATTTTTCGAGGATTTGGCTCACCGCAGCCGGGAACCGTGACCGACTTTGCAGGGATTATTCTGCTAGGAACCCAACGATTTAGTGCCTGTGCCTCGAAATTGAACAGCAACGGCAGAGTATGTGCAGTAACATCATAGGGCGATATTGGATTTCCATTTCCATCCTTGAGGTCTGGATAAACCTGTCGTTCGAACAACGCTTTCGCAAATCCAGCATAAGGCTGAGCCATATCGACTAGAAGTGCGTATTCACCACTATTGTTGTGGTCGGGGATTATCGTTTCCCGAAGCTCCACTCCACCTCGGACTAATATTGATTTGATATCATCCAGATTTTTCGTAACGGCATATGAAACCGTCTCACCCTTCTTTCGCGGCCGCACCGCTTCTTTCCCCACCTCATAAAATCTCGACAACCACTTCTCCCGATTGTTCGCCGCGTGATTTAGCAAGCTGAATGCCGCGCCGGTCATGTAATCGGTGATGTTTCGCAGTTTCCATTCGCCGCCTTTCCATAGCGGGCCGAAGTTTGGCGATTCTTTTTTGGCGTCGAGCCCCCCTGAGGCTCCCCGGAGGTCTTCGAATTTTACGGTTATCGGCGAGGCGATACGGGCAGAGGCGGTTTCGGATAGAATTCGCACGCCGCCGTGGTAGTGCGAATATGCACGTGCGGGTGTCCAGGCGTCGTAGGTGGTGTTGGTCGTTATTCCTTCGAAACCTTTCGAACGCAGATCGGCGGCCATCGCGTTGCCGAGTTCGGTATAGCCTTCGACGA
>CAYSMU010000467.1:1219-2928 GCA_964432145.1 uncultured Chloracidobacterium sp. | reverse complement strand
CCGGCGAGTATCGGCGTCCAGCGGGACATTCGGCGGTTGTTGCCGGTAAGTAAGATCATCGACATCATCAGAAATGAAATAATGACCTCCGCCGCGAATGCCGCGCCGACGCCGAATCGGCCCGGGACGGTCGCGACAAAATTTACCGCGCTGTCCGCGAGCAGATCTCCGAGAAATGCCCGGGCGATCAATACCCCGGCAACGCCGCCGATGAACTGGGCCGCGATGTAGGCGGCCGCATCGATCGCGTTGATCCTTCCCAATCTGAGAAACGTAACCGTTACCGCGGGATTAAAGTGTGCCCCTGAGCGTTTTCCCCAGGGCGAACAAATGATAGCGACCGCGGTCGAACCCATCGCTATACCCATGATCACCATTCGAACTTCAGGCCCGAGTGCCGACAACGGCGAGGCCGGATGAAAGAGCGCCACGCCAAATAGACATGCTGAGACCATAAATGTGCCGAGGCACCATGCCTCGATCGCATATTCGGGTAAGTGGTTTTTGATCGTTTCGGAAACCGTCATTCTCGCTCAACAAAATCGTTTTGGCGGAGGGTTTTATTCCAGAGCGTTTGTGTCCGGGGCTGCCGGGAGTAGAATCGATACCTGGAGGGCCAAAGGTGATGGACTTTTACTTCTTGCTGTTCTCGCTCTTCTTTCCGCGGATCGTTCTATTGGTGTTTCTTTTCGCGTTTCCGCAGCAATTTCCGGCGAACAACGTGCCCTTTTGGGCCGACGCGTTGTTGGGGATATTATTTCCGCGTGTTCTGATATTGATCTACATCTACCAGAACATGGGTTATGACAATATCTGGTTCGCGGTGCATCTGGTCGTCGCGGTCCTCGCGTACTTCGGCGGCGGGCGTGCGACAAATAACCGCCGCCGCCGCCGCAAGGAAGCCTAGGCTATCTGCAGGATCGAGTTGAGTCCGCCGACGCCGTCGTCGGCCTTTAAGCCATGGCTCGGGTCCTCGGTCCATCGCGACCCGTCAATAAGGAACTTATAGCGGTACGTGCCGGCCGGCTGACAAGGGATCTCGGCTTGCCAAATACCGTGATCGTTGCGTCTGCACGGCAGAGAGTCGCGTTCCCAATCGTTGAAGTCTCCGCAAAGCGATACCGTTTCGGCCTCGTCGTCGTGGTAGCGAAAGATGATACGGCCTTCGTCGATCCGCGGCGGACAGAAATGCTCGGATGTGAGATCGTGTCTCTCTGTCCGGGCCTTTTCGACGGCAAGACGGGCATTCACGATGCCGAAACCCTGCCGCACATGCGGGTGGCCGCCGAGCCGGGCCGCGGTCGAAATAAGGATGTTCTTGACCGCGGCGGGCGTAAGCCGCGGATTGGCCTCCAACATTTGGGCGACAACCGAGGCGACGATCGGCGCCGCGAACGACGTTCCGTCAACGTGCTGGTAATGTGTTGCGACGACCTTTCGCGATCTCAGCGAGTGCTCGATCATTGACCGAGCCGCTGCATCGTCGAGATCGAGAACGAGCGGCTCAAGCCCCGAGAGTTTCCAATATTTCTCAAGCAGCTCGCGAAATGTATAGTCCGGAGCCGCGGCCAGTGTTGAAAGTGCTTGCGCCGCCTCATAGTCGGGCGTGCCGGGCAATATCGGCGCGGCAACGAACATCGCAGGAGCGATCACTTCGGGTTTAATGAGCCCGTCGGCGGTCGGGCCAAAGCTCGAGTGATATAAGCCGA
>CAYSMU010000467.1:0-1209 GCA_964432145.1 uncultured Chloracidobacterium sp. | reverse complement strand
GTCAGGTCGGAATTGATTCTCATCGCTGTAACCTCCGACGGTTATCACCGAGGGCGAGCTCGCCGGTGGTATGGAATACGCGTCTGCCGAGTTTCCTGCCGCTACAGTAACGACGACGCCGGCGGCAACCAACTCCTCGGCCAGACGGTTAATGCAGCTTTCGGCGGTCGGCAGATCGGCGTCTCCGCCGAGCGACATATTCAGGATGCGAATCCCGTATTTTTCTCCGTTCTCGATCACCCATCGCAGGCCTTTTTCGATCGATGCGTCCGTTATGCGGCCTTTATCCGAAACCTTAACGAGAACGAGAGAAGCTTCGCTCGCCAGTCCGCTGTAGATGCCGTCCGACAGCGACCCGTTACCCGCGCACGAAACGACGGTCTGCGTGCCGTGCCAGTGGTGGCCTTGCGGCTCGTCGATCGATCCGAGCGAGACCTCGGCTTCGGTAACGTCATGAAACGCTGCAACCCGGCCGACGAAGTCCGGATGCGGGTAAAACCCGGAATCGAGGAACGCGATCGTTACACCGCGGCCGGTGAGATCACGAACAGCGTCAAGTTTGTCGGCGGTCGGGATCACCGCGTGCCTATGCTGAATGTGCAAGTGATCGTGCGGGCCGGGAATTGTTGAGTCGTGCATAATCGTCGGCGGCTAGCCGCTCGCCTATGCAGGTGAATCACGATAATACTGTCGGATATTCCGAAAGGTCGATCGGTCAGATGGCGGAGTTAAGGATCTCTTTGATGCGGGTTCGGGCTTCGTCGCTAAGGCGGCCGGTGAGGACGTCCTCCTTGAGCTTGTCGTCGAGTTGGTGGGTTGCCTTCTGTAAAAATTCGGACTGCTGCAGATAGCGTTCGCACGGGCGGCATGTGAGCAGATGCAGCTTGACCACAAATCTCTCTTTAAGAGTAAGCGGCCTGTCGAGCGAGGCCGAGATTATCTTGACGAACTCCTTGCATGCCGGCATTCGGCGGAGCACGGCCCGATTTACGGCCCGTCGCATTCGCTGTCTAAATGTTAGAACGTCCATCTGCATCTATCTTACCTTAATAAACCAATTTATCTCGATGCATCGCCGCAGCGACATTCTTGCACGGTGCATCATCACCCAAAAATTATTCGGCGAAAGGCCGAGCACCTCGCAGACCTCTTCCGTTTCGAGGCCGTTCATCTCGCCGACCAGACGCTCTTCCATCTTTTTCCGCTCGG
>CAYSMU010000466.1:0-2930 GCA_964432145.1 uncultured Chloracidobacterium sp. | reverse complement strand
GCATCGCTCCGCGGACGTCACGTTCAGCCTGCTGCCGCATATTACCGTAAGCCATCTGAATGAAATTCTCATCGACAGCCTTAAGATCTACACCACGCTGCTGCAGGTCGCGGGCAAAATCGTTAAGCAGGTTGCGAGCCTGGTTCTCGATCAGCGAATTGGGTATCTCGAAGGGACTTTCCTCTATCATTTTCGCGATCGCGTTATTCCTGAGCCTTGCGTCCGCATCCGCCTCGGAGTATTTTTCGAGATCGGCTCTCAGCTTGCTTTTCAGGTCCGCGAGCGATTCGTAGCCCTCATCGAGACTCCTGGCCCACTCGTCATTTAGCTCGGGCACCTCGCTACGGCCGATCGATTTGATCTTCGCCGTGTAGTGGACGGTCTTGCCCGCAAGGGCCTCGGACGAGAATTCAACGGGATAAGAGACAGTGAATTGCTTCTCTTCGTCCTCTGCCACACCAACGAGGTTCTCGGTGAACGACGCTTCGATGACCTCGTCGCCGAGAACGATCTCGAGGTCGTTCGCGATGATCGGCTCAGCATCCGGCTGATCGTCAAAGCGGCCTTCGAGATCAGCTATTACCGTGTCGCCTACCTCCGAGGTACGGCCCTCGACGGGGATCAATGCCGTCTCACGCTGCAGTCGTTCGGCGATAAGATCCTCGACCTCACCGTCGGCGACCGGTTTGACCCGGCGGGTGATCTCGATACCTTTGTAATTCGGCTCCGGAATTTCCGGCATGACCTCGACGTGAATATGGAGTTTAAGCGTTTGTGAACCGTTGACGACGATATTCTCGTGATCGTCGAGATGCAGTTGGGGCTCGGTCAGCGGATGAAGTTCGTGTTCCCTGATCGCCTCGGTCACTTTGGCCGGAATGATATCCTGGAGAACGTCGCTTTTGATCTCTTCTTTATAACGCATACGTACAACATCGACCGGAGCATATCCCTTTCGGAATCCCGGCACGGTGGCACGTTTGGCATATTTTTGACTTACGCGGCCGTACGCTTCTTTGAGCTCAGCCCCGTCGATCTCGATTTTAAGTTCTTTTTGAGTTGGTGAAACTTCCTTTAATTCGCTCTTCATTCGGTTGTCTGTTGTCGGTTGGCGGTTGCCAGCAAAGAAAAAGTATAAATCTCCGGGCCGGGCAAAGCCAATGGCCGGAGCAGATGTCACTTACTGACAACTGACAACCGGCCACTAACAACTGAACTTGGTGCCGAGGACAGGAATCGAACCTGCACGCCTCGCGGCGCTAGATCCTAAGTCTAGTGCGTCTGCCAATTTCGCCACCTCGGCGTGCCAATTTCGGATTGCGGATTCGCGATCGCGGATCTCGCCTTCGCCGAAATGAGGCATTCCTAATTTAGCGAAACGCCCGGCAGATGTCTATTTGTGAAGATACTTCTTATCGTACTCGTCCCACGACATATTTATGTCGCCGGTACCGATGCCTGTATGCGGATCGCTGCCAAGCGCCTTTGCCTCGATCTTAGTGAATAATTTGTAGCCGCCATAAGCAAGGCCGCCGAGCAGTCCGATCCAGAAGACATACCAGAGGATCGACGTGAGAAATCCGAAAAGCCATAGAACGACCATTCCGGCGAAAAATATTCCGATAACAGCAAGGATCAACTTGATTATGTTCATGACCGAAACCTCCGAACCTGTATGATAATACGAAATCTCAGCGGCGATGTTCGTGGAAAAAGTCAGCCTGTCGTATAATTCACGTTCGGAATATCACAGAAATACCTTGGACTCAACAAATATCACAGTTCAAAATGTCGCGGATGCCATCGGAGCTGCCGCGTTTGGCGACACAACGGTCACGGCATTTGATGTCACCCACGACTCGCGGCAGGCCCGCGAAGGCACGCTCTTTGTCGCCATAAAAGGTGCGACCGTGGACGGACACCGTTTTGTGGACGATGTAATGCGTCGCGGCGCTGCAGGGATCATTTCAGAATTCGAGCCGCCGGAGAGTTTCGCCGGAGCCTGGCTCAAAGTCAGAGATGCCCGCGAGGCCCTAGCTCACGCGGCGGCCATCGTTAACGGTCAGCCTTCGCACGGGCTCGATCTCGTCGGGATCACCGGCACTAACGGCAAGACCACGACAACCTATCTTTGTTTCGCTTTGGCCGAGTCTGCCGGGCAAAGGGCTGCGATGCTTACGACAGTCGAATACCGGATCGGTGAAAAAAGCGAAGAGGCCGTACGCACGACACCTGAGGCGTCGGATACAAACAGATTCTTGCGTCAGGCGGTAGACGAAGGGTGCTCTATGGCTGTGATGGAGGCCTCGTCGCAGGCGATCGATCTGCACCGCTGCGACTGGCTGCGGTTCAAGGTCGCGGTGTTTACCAATCTGACACGCGATCACCTCGACTACCATCACACGATGGAGAATTACTACGACGCAAAGAAGAAACTTTTTGACGGGCGGCTCGGCGAAAAGCCCGCTTCGTGTGTTGTGAACATCGACGATGAATGGGGAGCAAAGCTCGCCGCCGAACTTCGACAGAACGGACAGCGTGTCTCGACATTTTCGCAGGCCGGCGACGCCGACCTCAGTTCGTCGAATGTCGAGGTCTCGCTGATCCGCGGGACTTCGTTCGATCTGAAAACACCCGCCGGAACGCGGCATGTAACTTCCCCGCTCGTCGGCAAACCGCACGTTTACAACATGCTTGCGGCGACGGCAACCGCACTCGAGCTCGGCTATGATCTGGATTCGATAGTCAACGGATTATCGACGTGCGTCGGTGCTCCTGGAAGATTCGAACGCGTGCCGCACGACGGCGATTTCGCCGTCGTGGTCGATTACGCACACACCGATGATGCGTTGCTCAACACTTTAAAGACGGCCCTTGATCTTACCGACGGCAGGATAATTACGGTTTTCGTCTGCGGCGGCGACCGCGAC
>CAYSMU010000465.1:0-2930 GCA_964432145.1 uncultured Chloracidobacterium sp. | reverse complement strand
AGAACGGCCAGTACAAATGATAGTGAGACAAATCTCATTTCTTTTCTCCTAAGTGTTGTTTGTCAATTTACCGCCGATTATCGCCATCGGAAGCAGCATCGCGGTAAAGATAATGTGATACCAGATGGGAACGAGCTGCCACGACATGAACGCTTTCGCAATGCCCATCGCCAGCAGCAGACAACCGGCGATCAGCGGGGCTTTCGAGTTCTCACCGGCGATCAGCGAGGCAAGAGCTCCTGATATTACAGATACGACCGAACCCAAAACTATGTGAACGACGAGCATAGTTGAATTCGGGTCGAATTGACCGCCATCTTCAATAGCCGCCTGAAACGCAGCTTGATGCACACCAAACGCCGGCCAGATCGCAGAAAGGACCTTTTCGACCCCAACCCACGCGATCAACCAGGCAATAAATCCGCCAATAACGCCAAGAACGATCCGCAGCATAAATCTCTCCTTTTAGCCGCGACGACCTGCGTCGATCGCGGCGATGTCGATGCTTTTCACCGCCATCATAGCATCGAACGTTCGTTTAGCAACTGTATTTCGGAGTGGGTAAAGGCTTGGGCCCTTGGATTTTGGCGATCAGAGCGATTTAACCCGTTTCGAAAGGGATTTGCATCGCCGTCACGCACCACAACGGGGCAGGGGCTTATTGCTTTCACTGATCTTTTGTTCGGCCTAACAGTAGCTT
Organism: uncultured Chloracidobacterium sp.; assembly: GCA_964432145.1. Taxonomy (GTDB): domain Bacteria; phylum Acidobacteriota; class Blastocatellia; order Pyrinomonadales; family Pyrinomonadaceae; genus OLB17. The sequence goes on along the minus strand of CAYSMU010000465.1, from coordinate 2,230 downwards.
CATAATTTCCTCGGCTCCAACGCGGCCTTTTTTCTTAATAAAATCCCGGGGCGTATTGTCGCCGATCTCGAAAACGATCGCCTCCATTTTGTGTGCCATAAGAAAGTAGTTTCGAGATACGCGGGCGGGATGCAGATTGTCCTGGGCCTGTATGACCGGCTCGTATCCGGGAAGTGCTGCCTGGATATTCGTCAGCCAATCCTGCACCAGACCCGGAGAATTGCCCTCGTTCCTTCGGGTCATCGGATAGTAAATGTCATTCCACGTAGAGTGAAAGTCGATACCGAAGTAGAATCTGCCGCCGGTCGCCTCCTCACGTCGTTTTAGGAGATCGCTGATCACTTTGCCCTCGGGCTGATTAAACACAGTCCAGTCGCGATTAAGGTCAACACCGCCGGAATTGTGCCGCCAATGGCCGCCGTCAACGCCGTCCGGGTTCATTAGCGGGACGACGTAAATAGACCATTCATTACGAAAGTTTTTTGCCAGATCGGATTTGCCCGCGATCGTCTCGATAAAGGACTGCATTGCAAAATAGCCGGTGACTTCGGGCGGATGCTGGCGCGAGATGATCATCATCATCTTTTTCGAATCGGGTTTGCCGATCGTAAGCATTTTGATCGGCCTGCCCTCTTTGCTGCGGCCGATCTCAGATATCGTGAGCTTTCGCTTTTTTGCGATCACATTCATCCACTCAAAAACTGTACGCGAGTCCTGCAACTCTTGGGCGCTAACCCAGAGCGGTTCGCGGCCGATGGCGAGTTGCATTACGATACTCTTGGGGCGCGACTCCGGGCCGGTTGTTCGGGTTCCTCTATCTATCTCGGTGATACGGTCCTTTTCGAGCAGTTTCCATTTCCGGCCGTCCTTGCTTATCTGCGGATCATATCGATGACGAGCAAATTCCGGATATACGAGCCGCACGCTGACATTTTTCTTTCTGTCCGCCCAGATCCGAAATGCATACCAAGGACTCATATTGATCGGCGAATTTTCCGGAAGGGTCGTCACTGTGTAAGTCAGCGGGCCGGTTCGCTCGACATTGCTAAGCCGCGCTCCGGCAAACTGATTTGAAAAAGAAACACCCTCTTCCGCAAACTCATAGGTCCGATGAACCTGATAAACGATCTGCCGTGACGTGGTATCGACCGGTTCGACAGGCTGCCGAACCGGAACCTGACCAACCGCAGATAACGCGACGAAAACAAGTAGGAAAAATATGGGCAATTTTTTCATAAGAAATTCCGGCAGACGCTAGACAATATCCGCAACCTCCGCGGAACCATTGCTTGATGAAGCACTCTTACCGCTTCGTGAGCGATTTACTTTGCTTTGGCCACAATTGTCTGTACGTAATGTCAAAACGCTGCGGAGTAATACTTAAAATAGACCGAGTTCTCGTCCATGTAACTTAGCTCGCTAACCTTTTCCGCCGTTAGGCAAAACCTTGGCGACGGTTGTTCCATTCAGAATACATTCCCACCAATGGCCAAAACCCGCCACCAAGGGTAAATAGTCGGAGCTCAATTCTTCGGCCAAGACTACGGGGTCAAGATAAGAATAGGTTTCGACAGATATTTCGTGCATCTCACAGTCATCGGCTGCGCATACCGAATCTCGATCCAGCGTGAACGTAATTCTTGGCCGGGATTGGAGAACTTCAGATTCTACTTTCATAATCAAATCACAATAAAGTTGCCCCTGAAATATCTAGTCCCAATCATTCTTGAGCAGCAATTGTTCGAGCAGGTAGGCGTGGTGCATTTCGTGGACGTACAGGTGCCGGAACATGATAAATACCGAATAATGATCGAACGCCTCGTGCACGGCAGTTTTCTGCCACTCGTCGGGCGAGAGCAGTCTTAGTCGTTCGACAAGAGCGACGCGCTCGGTTACATACCGGTCGAGGCTTTCGTCGAGGTCGATATCAAGCATCGCACCTGCCTCGTCCTCGGGCGAATTCTCTATCACCTCAATGAACGGCTCGGGCGTTGAAAGGATCAGATCGAGCCGAGCCCGAAACGCAACGTCAGATTGGGACAGGTGAATTGCATGCTCATACGCCGACCACTTTGCCGGAGCCGGCCGTCGCTTAAGTATTTGCGGCGGCACCTCTCGGATCAGTGGGATGATCACGCCGGGAGCCGTCTCCAGGGCTGATATTAAGGATGATGTTTTGCTCATGCTATTTGCGATCGAGTGCCTGCCTTCGCTCTGCCTTTGCCGATTC
>CAYSMU010000464.1:0-2931 GCA_964432145.1 uncultured Chloracidobacterium sp. | reverse complement strand
CGGGGATCGGGCTCGGTTCGACCAATGAGGAAGCTTATCGACGTGCCCTTTCGACCGATCCTGTTTCGGCTTTCGGCGGCATCGTCGCCTTCAACCGGCAGCTCGACGCGGCGGCCGCGGCTCTAGTCAACGAGATATTTACCGAGGTCGTGATCGCTCCCGATTTTGACGACGATGCGATCGAGATACTGACGGCGAAAAAGAATGTCCGCCTATTGAAGATGGGCCATCCGATCACCGGTGTACTGGTTTCCGCCGCCGGTCGGCCAAAGTTCGAGTACAAGCAGATCTCCGGGGGATTTCTCGTTCAGGACAAAGATGTTCACCGGCTGGGTTTCGGAGACCTCAACATTGTCACCGAGCGAAAACCAACAGATGCCGAACTGCGCTCGATGATGCTCGCGTGGACAGCCTGCAAACACGTCAAATCGAACGCGATCGTCTTCGCTAACGAGAACCAAACGCTCGGCGTCGGCGCCGGTCAAATGAATCGGGTCGATTCGGTCCGCATAGCCGCGATGCGCGCCGAGAGGTTCGATCTGCCGCTGGCAGGCTCGGCACTTGCTTCGGATGCATTTTTCCCGTTCCGAGACAATGTCGATGAGGCGGCGAAGTTCGGGGTCACGGCGATCATACAGCCCGGCGGGTCCATCAAGGACGACGAGTCGATCACCGCAGCCAATGAGTACGGCATCGCGATGGCGTTCACTGGCATTCGACATTTCAAACACTAGACGCGGCCCTGCACAATCTGCGACACCGTCAAAATCGCAAGTGGCCGATCGATTGGCTATACTTGTGGTTTGTCCGCATTCGCCCGGTTGACCGGGCCGGGCTTCATTCGATGAGCGTAATCCTTGGCATAAATTCGTTTCACGCCGGTGCGTCCGCGGCCGTCATCGTCGACGGTCAACCATTGGCGGCCATTGCGGAAGAACGGTTGAATCGCGTCAAATATTTCGCCGGCTTTCCGAAACTCGCGATCGAGCGGTGTCTCGAAATGGCCGGGCTGACGCTCGCGGACGTTGACCACGTCGCGGTCGGCCGCGATTCGTCGGCAAATCTACACAAGAAGCTTGAATTCGCTATCCGTAATCCGTCGCGGCTGCTCAACCTCGCCCGCATTCGCGGCAAGAGCAAGACCTTCGACGACATGAAGTCGCTCGTCGCTAATGAGTTCGAGATCGACGCGGCAAAGCTGAAATTTCACATGCACAATATCGAGCATCATCTGGCCCACACGGCGAGTGCTTATTTCGCATCCGAATGGGACCATTCGGCCGGAATCACGGTCGATGGCTCGGGCGATTTCGTCTCGTGCCTGATGAGCGAATGTACTGGAAGCGAGATCAAGCCGGTCAAGCGCGTTTTCGTGCCGCACTCGCTCGGAACGCTGTATACGGCTGTGTGCCAGTTCATCGGCTATCCGAAATACGGCGACGAAGGCAAGGTGATGGGCCTTGCTCCGCTCGGTACCGACAAGTATTTCGATTTTTTCGAGAATATCCTGACCCCGAAAAACAGCGGATTCGAGTTAAACCCCGACTACTTCCTTCCCTTCGGAGCTAACCAGGGAATGGAGATAACCGACGGCGGCGAAATGATCGTCCACCGTCTGTATTCGGACAAATTCATCCTCGAGCTGGGAGAACCCCGTGAGCCGTATTCCGAGATAACGCAGCGTGACATGGACGTCGCGTTCGGGCTCCAGCGTATCTTTGAGAAGTACTACATGCACGTGCTCAATGAACTGCACAAGCTTGTCCCCGACTCGCGACTCTCGATGGCGGGCGGCTGCGTGCTAAACAGCGTTGCTAACGGCAAGGCACTTCTCGAAACACCATTTACCGAACACTGCATCCAGCCCGCCGCGGGCGACGACGGCCTGGCTCTCGGTGCCGCACTTTACGCATCAAATGTCGTTCTCAAAGAAAACAACCGCTGGTTGATGAAGGACGCTTACCTTGGCGACGAATATTCGGATGCCGCGATCAAAGCCGAACTCGACCGACATGGTGTCGTATATCGCGAGATGACACGCGATGAGCTTATTGACGAGACTACCGACGAGATCGAAAACGGAAATGTCATCGGCTGGTTCCAGGGCCGTATGGAATGGGGCCCGCGTGCTCTAGGCAATCGCTCGATACTCGCTCATCCCGGGTTTCCGAATATGAAGGACATCCTTAATGCCCGAATCAAACACCGCGAGGCATTTCGCCCTTTCGCACCGTCCGTGCTCGTGGAGCGGCAAAGCGAGATCTTCGAACAGGATTATCCGTCGCCCTTTATGCTCCACGTTTACAAGATCCGCGGCGAGTGGCGTGAACGCCTGTCTGCCGTTAATCATGTCGACGACACCGGGCGGCTTCAAACCGTCGCACGCGACGAGAATCCCCTCTATTACGATCTGATCGCGGCTTTCGAACGCAAGACCGGAATTCCGGTCATTCTAAATACTAGTTTCAACGAGAACGAACCGATCGTCTGCAAACCGAGCGAGGCGATCGAATGCTTCCTGCGGACAAAGATGGATGTGCTCGCGATCGGTTCGTTCTTCTGCCAGAAAGATTGACGTTAGGAGGTGAATGATCGTCATGGCGCAGTATGGTTTGCAATCGTTCTCAACAGCTTTTATCGCTCTCCTTTTCATTTCCGTCGGATATTCTCAGCCAACGACGCCCGCAACAACTCTCCAAGGCACAGTTAGGGATCCCTTTGGAGCTGTCGTGCCAAAGGCCATTGTCACGATCGAGAATGTGACGACGACGCGAAAGGCGACCACCTCAGAATATGGCGAGTACTCTTTGTCAGCACCTCCCGGTATTTACAAAGTGGCAGTTGACGCCTCGACCCTAGGCTTCGACGTAACCTACCGATCCGCCATCAAGCTGGATACTGACTCAGCGCGGCTCGACCTGACTGTTTTCC
>CAYSMU010000463.1:0-2932 GCA_964432145.1 uncultured Chloracidobacterium sp. | reverse complement strand
CGATGCGAGACGAGCTGCTGCCGAGATTCAAGGCGGGCGAGATGCCGGCCTTACCGACGCCGTCACCGACACCGACGCCGGCGGCAAGCCCGGCGGCAACGCCGAGGCCGTAATTGGTTAATTGGTCAGAGTGGGCCGTGTCGTCTGAGAGATGGCACGGCCTTTTTATTTACGGTCGATCGTGGATTAAAATAGATGCTTCGTATGAAGTATCAGTCGACAACCGTCGTAGAACCTGAGTTCGTCCGCTTAGTCGCCGCGGGAGAGTATGCCTTCGAGGACCTTTTTCAGTTCCTTGGCCACATCAAGGCTGAATGCAAACGGACCGCACGCGATCGTGTCCTCATAGATTGCAGCCAAATATCGGGCGAAATGTCCGAGGGCGAGCGGTTTGCCGGCGGCAAAAAGGTCGCCGAACTTTTTGGATCGACCATCAAGGCGGCGCTCATAATGCCAGCCCATCTCGTCACGAAACTCGGCGAACTTGCCGCCGTCAATCGCGGCGCCAGATTTTTTGTTTCGCCATCGGCTCACGAGGCTCGATCGTGGCTGCTTGGACCGTAAGCCAATTACAGCGATCTCCTAACGCGAGTTTCTCGCCAGTTTCCATGTTCCGTGCAGGTTGCTTCCAGCCTTAGCCTTTCGGTTTCTTGACTTCATATCCGATAGGGAGTAAAAACAACTCATTCCACGCAGATCTACGTTCGCTCGGCCGATGGGCTCTGACCGCCGAGACGAGGAGTCTATTGATATGAAGAAAAAAGTTTCGGGTTGGTTTCGTATGCTGGCCGCGGCTTTTATTGCCTCGCTCGCACTGACCGCTGCCGCATCGGCACAGGCCGACAAGTATAAGCCGGGCGATAAGATCGAATACAAAGTGATGGGCTCGTATCCCGAAAAGTGGGAAAAGGGCGGTACCTTTATCGGGACCACGCCCGGCGGGAGCCAGCCGATCATTCGGGAAAAGCCGAGCCAATTCTATCCTGAGGGTTTCGAGCGTGCCTCGTCATGGGACGCGATCAGGCCGATGGGCGCCCAGCCTCAAGGCCCGGCGAGACCGGAGCCGGCGATCCCCGGAAAAGAGGCCCCGCCGAACGCACGCGCGGCCGGCGATTGCGCGGCGATGCTGACACAGGATGACGTCCTCGGATTTTTGCAGAAAAATCTCGGTGACGAGCCGTTTCGCGATTCGGCAAAAAAGGAGCGGACGGAAAGGGAATTAGCCGCGACGATACGTGCCTGCGGGGTCAATTTTCGATACGAAACTCTCTCGCCGTTTGGTCAGAAGCTGTCGGCATTTGGTGCAACGTCGATCGTGACGTTTCCTATACGAGCGAACTTTGGCCCGCCGACGAAGCAGCCCTGGTACGTCGGTACGTGGACGAATAACGTCCAATCGGAGAATTACTGGTCGATCATTGCGGCGAAAACCGGTTTCCTGACGATCAGCGCAAATGGCACATACATCTGGAAACTCTACGGTACCGACCCGCCGGCGAAATATGTAAGAGGAAAATGGCGTGCGGCGACCGCGGAAGAAATGGCCGTGTCTTATCAGGGCGGTGCGGGCGTCGTTTTGCTCAACGGAAAACAGGGCTACGATTGGATCGTTCGTCAGGACCGCGAGACAACGCTGAAGGGCCGCTGGATAGTGATCGCCGACATCAATACGCGGCAGCAGCGGGAGTTCGGATTTCAGAAGTGATCATTTTGCCGACGGGCAGATGTCGGCGAGCGTGCATTCGCCGCATTTCGGGCGGCGGGCGATGCAGATATTTCGGCCGTGGGTGATGAGCCAATGTGGGAACATCACCCAGTCTTTTTTCGGCACTATCTCTTTCAGGTCGTTCTCGATCTTTTCCGGCGTTTTATTTTCCGTGAGGCCGAGGAGCTGCGAAATACGCGACACATGAGTGTCGACGACCACGCCGGAAGCGATACCGAACGCGTTGCCGAGCACGACGTTGGCCGTTTTGCGTGCGACACCGCCGAGCGTCAGCAGCTCATCCATCGTTTGCGGGACCTCGCCGTTAAATTCTTCTATCAGACGTTTGCAGGCCGCCTGAATATTCTTCGCCTTGTTACGAAAGAATCCGGTCGAATGAATGTCCTGTTCGAGTTCCTTTTGTGACACTTTGAGATAATCGGCCGGGCCGCGGTATTTGCGAAAGAGATCGGCGGTTACGATATTGACGCGGGCGTCGGTGCATTGCGCGGACAAGATCGTCGCGATCAGCAGCTCGAACGGCGTCGTGTGATTCAGGGCGCAGTGAGCTTCGGGATACGCTTTTTTGAGCCTCGCGATAATTTGTTTAATATTAGGATTCAGGATTGCCACAGAGTTCACAGAGAACATTCTAGGATATTTCTTTGATTTCTTCTCTGTGTGCTCTGTGGCTAAAATAATGAACGTTCCATTACTAGATCTTAAAGAACAAAATTCCTTACTTCGTCCCGAGATCGAGGCTGCGTTAGGCCGCGTGCTCGACACGAACGGCTTTATCCTTGGCGGCGAGGTCGCGGCACTTGAAAAGGAGCTTGCAGAGTACTGCGGCACCAAATACGCGATCGGTTGCGCATCCGGAAGCGACGCCATTTTGCTCGCCCTGATGGCGTACGACATCGGCCCCGGCGATGAGGTCATCACGACGCCGTACAGCTTTTTTGCGACCGTGAGTTCGATCACGCGGCTCGGGGCGACGCCGGTGTTCGTCGATATCGACCCGGTTACGTACAACCTTGATCCGGCCAAGATAGAGGCGGCGATAACACCGCGAACCAAGGCGATAGAGCCGGTACATCTTTACGGGCAGTGCGCGGATATGGCAGCGATCAACGAGATCGCACGCCGGCACGGCATTCCCGTGATCGAGGACGCTGCGCAGGCGATCGGTGCCGAGGAGAATGGTGAGCGGGCGGGAAATATCGGCCA
>CAYSMU010000462.1:0-2952 GCA_964432145.1 uncultured Chloracidobacterium sp. | reverse complement strand
AAATATCAACTTCTTTTACTTCGCTCTCCTAAAAACTTCACCAGAGGCGAAACTACTGATTATACAGAAGTGATTCTGTATGTCAACCGCAAAAGACAAAACTTTCAAACTTTTTTCAAATCCGAGAAGATCTCGACTTGAGCGGCAATCAATAATATTGCTTGAAGGCAAGAATTATGTCAAATCGCGAAACACAAATTTAATAAAAGTGAGTGTTTTATTGTAAAAAGGAGGGTTTGGCGGGTTAGATCAGGCCGCTAGATCGATGTATTCGACACGAACAGTAGGCAACGGAATTGGCAGCCCATCTTCGCGCATCCCTCGAAGATGAATGTCAATCGCTTCTCTGATCTCCCTTTCAGTTTCTTCGATGGTCTCTCCGGTTGCCACACAGCCCAGAAGATCAGGAACATATGCGGCATAATTGTCTTCTGCCTTTTCAATCACGTTTGCATAACTCATCAATTCACTTTAAATCCATATGCTTGATCGGCACCAGCCTGTGCCCCAGCATATCCACGCCCGCCTGACTCTGTTCCAGCACAATGTAACCAATTAAAGGTTCGTAATCTCCATGAGCCGGTTTCATTTCTACAAACAATACTTCGCTAAAGATCGGGGAGAAACCCTCAATCTGTATTCGCACCGGCCCACAAATCTCACCTGTTACAGTTTCCTGAGTGGCGGTTTCGAGATCGACTATCCTTATTGATTCTAAATCTCCAAGTCTGTCTTTCCACTCATTTGGCAAAACCATAAATGATGCTCCCGTATCCACCAGAGCATCACACCTGAGGTTCTTTGAAGGATCAACCGTGTTTTCAATTTTTACCGACGCATTAATCCGGCCCATTTTTTTTCTTCAGTTCAAACCTTAGTTATATGGAGCGGGCGACGAGGGTCGAACTCGCGACTTTCAGCTTGGGAAGCTGACACTCTACCACTGAGTTACGCCCGCTTTTGGTGGAATGATAGCACGAAACTATCGAAAATTCATCAACCTTTTTTCGCATCGAGGATCATATCTATGACTTCCCTAACGGCTCCGCCGCCCCCGTTCAATTTAGTTACGAAGTGGGCCGCATCTCTTGCCGAAGCGTGAGCGTCGGCAACTGCCGCCCCAAGCCCGACAATTGGAAAGACCTCGGCATCGGGACTGTCATCGCCTACAAACGCAACCTCTTCCACGGAAACGCCCGAGATCGCAACCAGATCCCGCACCGCAGAGATCTTCTCCTTTCGGCCCTGAAGGACAAATTCGATGCCGAGTTCGCGTGCGCGGACCTTGACGATCGGCGAATTACGGCCCGAGATGATGCCGGAGCGAAATCCGCGGGCATGCCAATTGACGAGTCCCTGTCCGTCGCGAACGTGAAACACCTTTAGAGCTTCACCCTCCGGCCCGTAATACAACCGGCCATCGGTAAGAACGCCGTCACAGTCAAGCAACAACAGCTTAATAGCGCGGGCACGCTCGATCACCTTGGCGGGGACTTTCCTGGGTGCCATCCTAACGGACCTCAAACATCTCTACGGCGCTCAGCTTCCAGGCATTCCCGGTCCTCGTGAGCCGATAGACGGCGATCCCTGATTCCGGTTCCTTGTTGAGCAGCTTGATCGTCATATTTGCCTCGACGAGAAGGGTATTCGCATCGATACGGTCGACCGCACGGATCTGCGTCTGCCACTGTTCGGTCGAACCCGCGACGCCGCTCGCGAACTTGGTGACCTCGCCAGGCAGTACGAGGCTAGCAACCTCGGCCTTCCGGTTCGATCCGGCCGCCTTGTCGAATGCCGCGAAGAAATCTTTCACTGCCTGATCTACGGGCGAAGTGAATCCCGCTTTAGAACGCGCGTTTCGTGCCGCCAAACTCGCCCCGTATTCGGCATCTGCCGAGATCGCGGCCTCGGCATAACGTATGGCCGCGTCGTTTTGCCCGGCACGCTGTGCTGCCTCGGCGAGGCCGACATTTGCCCATGCCAGGCTGCGTGACGTCGGCAGTTTTTCTTCCAGTACCGATCTGAATTCCTTTTCAGCATCCGCGACCTTGTTCTGGGCCATTAACGAACGGCCGAGATAGACCCTGAGGTCATCGAATCGCGGCAGGTCCCGCAGCAGTACTCTCGCCAGCGCCTCGGCCTTTGCGTATTCCTGCTTATCATAAAATCGCTTAACGGCAAGCAGCGGATCACTGTCGGTGGTCTCACGCGGCGCTACATCATCCGAATAGTCCACTTGGGGAAACAGCTTGTCGGCATCTATCTCGACGCGGACGATCTTTGCATTCGTTTTGAATATTACTTCCCCAAAGCTTGTAGGGCGTAAGGTTGTCGGGGCGGTCAAGCGTTCTCCGCTTTCGGTAGTCGCAGCGATCTCTACCGTCACATCCGTCGAGCCGGTATTGCGCAGGTTGACCTTTGTCTGTCCCGGTTCCGCGACCGGAAGCCCGGCAAGCAGATTCATATCCGTGATCTGATCCAGAAAATGATCGAGCAGAGGCTTTTGGCTGACCAGTGCAAGCCTTAGCTCGGCCAGGTCAAGTGAACCGTCCTCGGAATTTTGGGCGAGGACTCGGGAGAACTCCGTCGGCCCGAGACGCTTTGCGATCAACCTCCAGGTCATTGCCCCCTTATTCGCCACTTCGGGATAGTAATAATCATCGATCGGGGAGACCGTCGCCATTGGCGAGTCTCTTTTCGAAACCGCCGCGTACGAATTCCGCTGGCGAAGCCGTTCAACATCGGCAACATCTTTTCCGAACTTGCTTTCGATGAATTGCGTTGCCAGATAACGGACCAATCCTTCGCCGATCACCCCATAACCATCACCTGACACCGATATCGAATTGCCCAGCCACAGCCTGGCCGCAGCCTCGGCGATATTCATTACCGTGAGAGAATCGACTTTTGACCGGCGGAAAACTGCTTCGTCAACGACAAGAGTTCCGCCGG
>CAYSMU010000461.1:0-2967 GCA_964432145.1 uncultured Chloracidobacterium sp. | reverse complement strand
CAACTTGTCGAGGCCGGGCTCGTAGATGGGAATTATGCCGTTGCGAAGTTTCTCGACCTTCTCACGGTCGACGTCAACACAGGTGACATCAACGCCAAACTCAGCGAAACATGTGCCGGTTACCAGGCCCACATAACCTGTACCAATTACTGCTATTTGCATGGATCAATCAATACCCCAAAGAAAGAAAGGATGAATAAGTGCGGAGTTCAAACAAAACAATGCGGGCCACGTTAGGCAACATGACCCGCAAAGATAGGAAAACTATTTACAAAGATCAGCGAGTCGGGCTGACGATGATCGGGCCGCCCGATGTATTGGTGTCGCCACCGCCGCCGAGAAAGATCGCTACAGCAGCCGCACCTGCACCGAGCAGGATCAACCACGGGAATCCCGCGACCGACGGTCCCGGCGTCGAATCAGGACGCAGGCAAGGTTTGCAGCCCGTCTGTACAAGGCTGCCGGCTGTCGCGGTCGTGCCGGCCGCGACCTGCTGATCGCTCGAGCCCTGACGCATTGTCACGAGGCCAGAGGCCGTGTCGACGTGCGTGTGCGAGCATTCGACCTCTACGAGGAAATTGTCCGCCTGACTCGAATCAGCCAGCACGGTCGCATGCTTGGTCGTGACCGTGGCAGCGATACCTGCTCCATTGGCCACGCGGGTCTTGCCCTCGGCGAGCATCGCTATGATACTAGTGTCGGTAAACTGGAGAGTAACGTTGGAGTTTGCACCGACCTCGATGCGGCCGACCTTGCCCATGCTGATCGTCGCGCTCGATCCCTCGCCGGTCGTGATCACCGCACCCGAGAGGATCGTGGAATCCGAGACCGCGGGCTGGCCGTTAACCGTGACCTGGCCGCTGACCGTGATGACACCCGAGACGTCCGCCGGCATCGCAAATGCGACCATCGAATAAACGCACCAAACTGCAGCAGCGGTAAATGTTGTGACCGACTTGCGAATAATATTTTTGCCAAGCATGTAAATCATTCCTCCTGAATCAATCCTATCGAGCAAGGCCATCGATCGTTAGCGATCGTGCCGAATAAATGCCATGAATCTGGCGGACCGGGCTGACCGTAGTCGTGCTGCCGCCGAAATTCGAATCGTTGCCTTCGTGGGCCGTCCAAATGAGAACAGCTATCGCACCGCCGACGATCAGAACCCAAGGCACCCAATTCGCGCCGCTCTTAGTTGTTGTCTGCTTGCCCGAGTTGGATGCGTTGGCAGATTCGCCCGCGTTTACGGTGACCGTGTCACCGGTGAGCGTCTTAACATTGACGCCGGTTGTGGCGTTGAGAACTGTGATGCTTCCTGCGGTCAGGTCGCCCGAGACGGATTCTCCGTCCACGTTGTATGCAAATGTGGTGTTAGCTGCCAGAGAGATGCGGCCGACCTTACCAAGATTGACGGTGGCGCCAAAGCTCTCAGGTGTTGTGATCGTACTTGACGAAAAGACGGTGCGACCGCTCTTTGCGGGCTCGCCGTTTACCATTACAAAAGACGTATCATCACTTCCGTTAACGATCAACTCACCAACAGCTTTGCCCGAATTGGCCAGCGTCACCATCGAATAGGTCGCGATCAACGCGACCATCAGTCCCGTTGAGACCGCTTTCTGAATCCACACTTTGGTATTCATAGTTCTCCTTTGTTCCGATCCGAATATGATTTCTAAAATCAAACCTTTCAAACTTTTACACGAATCACGAGGTGATGTCAATGAATCACGGCAGCTACAGTGCAAAAGTCAAGAATATCCTCTCCCGAGCTTATCCAACTTCCTAAGCTTAGATTTGATACGTATTTATAACACATCTCCCGTTCATTTCAAAGACAAATCGCAAAAAAAAGGGAAAAAACAAAGCGAATTCTGCGGAATTGCCCTGACGGGCGTTTTCTGTTCTAATTTGCTCAAAATCAAGGTACATCGCCGCTGGAGACTCGAACGCTATGAAAACCACGCTGGGGCTGTTGATCGCATCGCTGATGTTCGTTTGGGGCTGTGGCCAGGCCCCTGCAGAGAAACGCATTCGCATCGGGTTCGCTATGGACACTCTTAAGGAAGAGCGTTGGCAGCGGGACCACGACGCGTTTAAGGCGCACTGTGCCAAGATGAACGTCGATTGCGAAGTGACCATCGCCGACAACAAGGCTGACAAACAGGCGAATGACGTCGACAATCTGCTGACCAAAGGCATCGATGTGCTCGTGATAGCGCCGCATGATGCCACACAGGCCGCCTCGATGGTCGACAAGGCCAAGGCGCAGGGCGTCCCTGTCATCAGCTACGACCGGCTGATCAATTCGGACAAGATCGACGTTTACATCTCGCATCAGGTGCCGGTCATCGGGCGAAAGATCGCGGAGTACGCTATTCAAAAGGTGCCGAAAGGGAATTACGTGATCGTAAATGGATCCTCAAAGGACAACAACGCCGTGATAATGAAAGCGGAATACATGAAACTGTTACAGCCCTTGATCGATAAAGGAGACGTCAAGATCGTTGCGCAGGACTTCATGGATGACTGGAAGCCCGAACTCGCGTTGAATTTTGCCGAGAACACACTGACGCAGAATGACGATAAGGTTCAGGCATTCGTAGTTTCGAATGACGGAATGGCCGGCGGCGTGATCTCGGCCCTGACAAAACGCGGCCTTGCGGGCAAGGTGCTCGTCACCGGACAGGACGCCGGTCTTGAAGCTCTGCAGAACATCGCCGAGGGTAAGCAAACGATGACGGTTTACAAACCGATCATCCCGCTGGCTACGACGGCGGTCGAGGCGGCGATCAAGCTTGCCCGCAAAGAGAAATTGGAAACGAAGCCGTTCATGAATGACGCGATAAAGAAGGACATTCCCGCAATACTTCTTGAAGTTACATCTGTTGATAAAGCTAACCTCCTGGACACGGTGATCAAAGACGGATACGCGAAATTTGAGGACGTATATAAGAATGTGCCCGA
>CAYSMU010000460.1:0-2975 GCA_964432145.1 uncultured Chloracidobacterium sp. | reverse complement strand
TGGCGCCGAATGTGTTGGTCTCGATGATGTCTGACCCGGCGGCTACGTATTCCTCATGCACTTCGCGAACGAGGTCCGGTGAGGTGAGATTCAGTTCGTCGTAAGATCGGTTGATATATACGCCCTTGTCGTAAAGGCGCGTGCCCATCGCTCCGTCAAAGACGTAAACGTGGTCAGATTTGAGGAGCGTTCGGAAATCTCTCATAACAAAAAGCCTCGCCAAACAGCGAGACTTTCAAATGAATATGCCTGTTAGCTGTTTAGCGGATTATTTAACGTGGTCGCAAGTCGCACTAACTCACCACGAACATTGATACGATATTCGGCTTTTCGGGATGAAGTGTCAAGCACAAGACTGTCTGGCGTCAGTTCTTCATTTTACCGAAGAAGGCATACTTGGCTTTCGGGCCGCTGACCTCTAAACGCCAATGCGTGAAGTCCTCAGCGTTGTCGCACTGGTTGCCGCGGCCCTGAAAGATCAGGGAATAAACGGTCGGACGTACGATGCTCGAACCAAAAAAACCACTCCCGTTTCCAACCGTTCCGCTGAATCGGAATTCCTTGTACAATCTCGCTTCACCGGCTCCGACCTCGACCTCGTGCGTATCGACCTTAAAGACGGTCATTTTTGAGGGCCTTGGCAAGGCTAACGTGCCCGAACGGCCGCCCGGTGCCTTCATCTCGAACCTCCACGCGTTATTCATAAATGAACCGACCAGATCGAACGAATCCGAGCCCTCAGTCATTAAGTCGGACTCCAGTGCCTTGAGCCCGCGGATCGTTTCAAAGCCCGCCTCGGTCATATAAAGGTCGGCGCTCGTGCCGAACCTCATTTCTTTTATAAGGCCTAGTCGGTATGTGTCAGGCGAGCCCGTCCAAACACTGTATTCACCGTGCTCGGCACAGCAGGCACAGGCGAGGACGGTCGCGGTTGTAAGCAAGAGCAGTCCAAGTGTGATTGCTGCAATTGATACTCTTTTGATCAACATATTTTTCTCCAAGGCGAAATGAATTGTATCAAATCGGAGGTTATTTCTTTTGACAGCCGCGGCAATAATAAGTAGAACGGCCTCCCTGCTTGATCCGTGAGATCATAGTTCCGCACAGTCGGCATGGCTCGCCATCACGGTCATAGACGTACCAAGTTGGATCGTCACTTCCGCTGAAATAGCTTCCCTCAAGATTTTCGGGATCGACCGGCAAATTCTTGGCATAGTTGATCGCCTCGGCTAGCACCGCCCGAATGCTCTCGTAGAGCCTGTTTGAGCGAGGTCTTGAAAGCTTGAAGGCCGGCAGCTCGGGGTGCACGCCCGCGGCAAAAAGGGCCTCAGCGGCATATATATTTCCGAGGCCGCAAACCTTGGTCTGATCGACGAGAAACTCCTTCAGGCTCCGTCTTGATGTCTTCGTCGCATTCAATAAATAGGCGGAGGAGAAGTCGTCTGAAAACGGTTCAGGGGCGAGCTTCGCCAGCTCCTTCGCTTCGGGCAATTTGGCGGTCGGTACTATCTTCATCATGCCGAAGTGCCGCTGGTCGTCAAAAACAAGCCTGTTGCCGCTGTCCAGATGAAAGACCGCATGTGTGAATTTCGGATCATCTGATTCGGCGGACAGCAAAGAAAAACGGCCGCTCATTCGGAGGTGGACTATTAGTGTCGTCTCTCCCGTCAGGTCGAAAAGAATGTGTTTTCCCCTCCGGTGAATGAAATTTATCCGTTTGTCTTTTAGCTCTGAGGCGAAATTCTTCGCAGGTGTGTCCGGTGCCAGCCGCGGGCGCAAAAGTTCAGCTCTCTCGATCGTACGGCCGCGCACGAGCGTGTCGAGAGAGCTTGAGATGAGTTCGACCTCAGGGAGCTCCGGCATTCTATACTTTTGTGTAATCGGTGAGAGCGGTCTTATCGCCCAGCACGGTGCCTTGGCTAACCACCGCATTTCGCCCGATATGGCAGCTTCGACCGATCACGGCACCGTCGATCTCAGCCGAGCCTGCAATGCGTGAATGGGCCCAAACGACCGAGTTTGTAATTGTCGCCTTTTCTTCGATATGAACACCTGGTCCGATCACAGAATTTGTTATCGTAACGCCGGGTTTTATCGTACATCCTTCACCGATCACCGAAGACTTATCGATCTCGGAGTGCGTCGCTGATTCAAATTCGCTGTTTACTTTGATATCGAAGCCCGCGATCCTTCCGTCCAAAAAATCGAGATGGGCTTTAAGATAGCTCGCAGGAGTGCCGATATCCAGCCAATATTCCGTGTCCATCTTGAAGGCATAGAATGGCATGCCGCGTTTGAGAATGTCCGGAAAGACGTCGTACTCGAATGAGCGATTGACGTCCTTTGCAATGATATCCAGGATCGACGGTTCGAGGACATAAACACCTGCGTTTATTGTGTTTATCGTCAGTGATTCAAGGTCCGCAGCCGTTGGCTTTTCGATGAATCGGATGATCTTATCGTCCTTATCGGTTTCGGCCAGGCCGTAGCGGGAAGGGTCACCGACCGGGACAAGAGCGATGGTCGCGGCCGCCGACTTAGAGCCGTGAAAATCTATTACCCGACTGATATCCAGGTTCGTCAGGATATCTCCGTTAAAGACGACCGTCGTCTCGCGAAATGCCTCAGCCGCGAATTTATAGGCTCCGCCCGTACCCATGGGCGTCGGCTCGGTTATGTACTTAAGATTCACACCGAACTCGGAGCCATTTCCCAACAATTGCTGGATCTTGTCTGGCTGATAGCTTAGCGAAAGCGTGATATCCTCGATACCTGCTCGCTTGAGTACCTCGATCTGATAGAGCAAAAAGGGCCTGTTTACAACGGGTACGATCGGCTTTGGTGTGTAGACGGTCAGCGGCCTCAACCGTGTTCCCTTTCCCCCCGCTAGTATTAACGCCTGCATATAAGTCGTGGGTTTAGACTAAATTAAAACGAGACCAAAAATCAAAACCACTTTTCCATAGCGGCGAGGT
>CAYSMU010000459.1:0-2983 GCA_964432145.1 uncultured Chloracidobacterium sp. | reverse complement strand
CCGATGAATGCCGTTCCGACCTCTGCAGGATCATTGTCGTTATCGACAAAATCGTATCCCGGCAGCAGCTTGCCCGCAAATATTGGGTGCTGAGCGTCAATGCCGGTATCGATGACTGCGATCCTGACATTCTGGCCGAGAGAAACCTCGTGCGCCGCGTCCAGGTTTATCCTGCCCTTCATCCACTGGACCTTGTAACCCTTGACACTCGAGCCGATACTCCAGGAGCCGCCGATACTCCACGATCCACCCAGGCTCCAGGGAAGGCTGCCCGCAACCGGCGTACCGATCAGGTAGTTTGGTTCGGCCATCGCGACCCGATTTAGTGGATCGCTTTGCAGGAGAGCCGCAACCTGAACGGCGTTTACGCTGTTTGGTAGCCGAAGCCGATAGATCGGTTTGCTGCCCATCTGAGCAAGCGGCGCCGGATGAAGCCCGTACTGCTGGGCGATAGCGGCGAGGTCGGCTGCATTATTCAGTTTTACAATGATCTCATTTCCGACATAGGGTAAGGCAGTTTCCTGTCCGACGACCGTTACGGTAAATGCTGAAACGACCGTAAATACCGCGGACAATAACAATTCTGTCGATACAAGTTTCATCGGGTCGCACCTCGTACGGGAGATCGTCAAAACGGGCAAAAGACATCCTTTTACTTATGTCCGTCCAAACGTCAAAAAAATACAGGGAGCTTGAAAAATATTTCAACCGCGACCGGCAACGATGAAGGGAGACCAGAAATACGGATGAGATCCACGTTCGATCAAACGTCTCTGAACAGCGGCGAGTGCATATGCGGGCTCGATATTTGCGACCAATTTCTCATAGAGACTAGTCATCATTTCGACCGTTGAAGCATCGTTTACGCGCCAAAGACTTAAGACCAGAGTGCTGGCTCCGGCGGCGAAAAATGCACTCGTCAGACCGACGAGTTCTTCTCCCCGGACGACGTCATTTAGACCGCTCTCGCAGGCACTGATCACTATTATACTATTTGCGATCGGCAAATTGTATACCTCATTTACGGTCAGTTCCTCCGACGGTAATGAGAGCGACGAGAAGCCGGGATTGTCCGGCCGAAATTTCCCGTGACAAGCAAGATGGACGATGCCCCGGCCCGCGGCTTTTTGTTTTAAGGCCTCGATCGTAAGGTCGTCTCCCGTTAGCTTATGCGGCCCTGCAAAAAACCGGGCAATGGAATCGATTTCGGCCCGAACCATGGGTGCAGTTGCGTCCTCGGTACCAGCGATAAGGGCCTTTGTAATATCCGGAGGGTCGAGATCCATGCATCTACCAAGGACCCCCGCACTCGGCGCATACGAGATGGTTGAGCGTTCCGCGAGGTAATGTTCGCTTCGCGTTAGGGCATGAAACGGCAAATAGTGCAGCAAGCCCGCCGGGGCAAAGATCAGGCGTTCGGCGTCGATAGAGCTGCGTAACGGAGCAAGGAGCATCTCGAACAGTCGACGGCCGTGAGCCTGAAGGCGTTCCATCGCCGCCGTCTGGTTTTCTGCGGAGAGTCGGTCGAAAAGTCGACCCGACCTGATCTGAAAAAGAAAGCGTTTCAACTCAGTGTTGACCTCGTTTTCATCGGCATATTCTGGAAATGCCGTCAGGCCGTCCTTTGTGATAACAAATGCGGTGTAACGTCCGTCGATCACAGCAAATTCGACGAAAGCCGCTTTACCAAGCCGTAAT
This sequence comes from uncultured Chloracidobacterium sp., assembly GCA_964432145.1. Taxonomy (GTDB): domain Bacteria; phylum Acidobacteriota; class Blastocatellia; order Pyrinomonadales; family Pyrinomonadaceae; genus OLB17. Next base: position 1,285 of record CAYSMU010000459.1, on the reverse strand, counting down.
AAGAATCTGTTGAGGTCAAATTCGAACGAACCACCGACCCCGGATTGTCTCGAGCGCAGGCGTCGAACGCGTGTCGCATACGCCTTCTCTAGGTCGCCCGCTGCTTGCCGAAGTGACGTGATCCTTTCGTGTTCGCCGGGCGACGACTGCTCACTTCGTTTGATCCTGCTATAGATCGAGTTCAATTCCTGACGAAGTTGACGCAGCTTTTCATCTTCGTCTGAAGCTGGAGTTGCGGTCTGTAGCCTGTCCGCTAGTACTCGCGAACGTGCCCTTTCGTGCCAAAGAAAGGCATCCTTGAACAGGCCCTCGCTCAACTTGAGTTTTACAAGCTCATCATAAGCGATTACGCGCGAGGCAAAGAATGTCGTTCGCAGTTCCTCGGAGGCAAGACGTGCCCGTGACGTTTCGACGATCTCGATCGCGTCTTTAAGGTGCTGCTCATCGCCGGTTATTCGTCCAAGCGAAAGCTGACACAGATAGCGTATCTCGATGGACAGCTCAGTTTCGGATCCAAGTAGTTTCGAGATCTCGGCGACCGCCCCTTCGGTTTCACCCGACGCCGCCATGATCTCAGCCCGCAGCCATCGCGTGAAAAGCTCGAGCCGCGGATTCTCGCCGTCTCGAAACGCCATCAATGCGGTATTAGCCTGATCGGCCGCGGCGATCAAGCTGCGTGCGTCAAAGAGCATTTGAGCCCGTGCCAGATTGACCATGCCAACAGCAACTCGATTGCCCTCCTGACGGTAAAGTTCCTCGGCGCGGTCAAGCAAAGGCGCGGCTTCGCTCTGCCGGTCCCGTCGCAGCAACGCACGCGCGTTGCTCAGGGTAGAGCGTGCGAGTTCGGCTTGCATACCCAAACCAGCGAATCGGGCACTTGTCTTCTGGTACAGGCCAACGGCCTCCGGAAGTAAATTAAGTTCGAGATAGATGTCAGCGATCTCAAGCTCGCATATCGCCGATTGGTTTGGCATCTCGAGTTGTTCGTAACGGGTTCGGGCCGCCTCGAGAAATTTGAGTGCGAGGTCGTAGCGGCCCTCGAAAAGATACAGATTGCTTAACCCGATCTCTATCTCAGCCTGTGTGACTGTCAAATCGTGCCTTTGTGCGCGATCGAGAGCCTCCTGGTAGATCGTCGCCGCTTCGCGAAACTGGTACTGCAGAGTCTTGACGAATGCCTGACAATTTTCGACCATGGCTAGCTGCCTTTGGTCGTCGATCTCAGCAAAACGCTCATAAGCCGAACGCAGATACGGTTCGGATTCGCGGTATAGGTCGCGCCGCC
>CAYSMU010000458.1:0-2985 GCA_964432145.1 uncultured Chloracidobacterium sp. | reverse complement strand
GTGCAGATATATCGAGGTGTCCGCGGGCGGCGTCGATCACTTCCTGGTCGATGCCAAATCGGCGTGCGATCTCGATGCCGGACGAGGCTCCGGCGAGGCCGAGCAGCAGCTTGTAAGTCGGTTGAAGAGTCTTTTCGTCGAATTCGACCGACGCATTTATCACGCTTTCGTCGTTCGCGGCGTACATATTCAGCCCGCGATAATGCGTCGACGCGATTACCTGAGCACCTTTCGATCGGAAATGTTCGACGATCGCGACGCCGAGCGCCGAACCTTCCTCGGGGTCGGTGCCGGTCCCGGCTTCGTCGAGCAACACGAGTGATGGCGGCAGGCATTCGCGGATCATACCGGCGATGTTCGACATATGCGACGAAAAGGTCGATAGATTTGCCGATAGCGATTGGTGATCGCCAATGTCGGCGAGAACCGAGCGGTAGAAGGGAATTTTAGCTTCCTTCGCCGGAACCGGCAGGCCCGAGATCGCCATTAGGCTGAGCACGCCCGCGGTCTTTAACACAACCGTCTTGCCGCCGGCGTTGGCACCCGAGATGATCATTACTGAGCGATCGCGGGTCAGGGTGAAAGAAGACGGAACGATCTCTGATCGCGGTTCGCGGATTGCGGATCGCGGACTCGTGGAACCTGTCTTGCTTTTTTCTGCTCCGCGTCTCTGTGTCTCTGCGGTTCGAATACTTTCTTCAAGAAGCGGATGGCGAGCGTCGACAAGGTCGAGCGTTTCGTCATCGGTTATCTCCGGCACTACACCTAGGAATTTTCGGGCAAATTCGACTTTTGCCTTGATGAAATCGAGCCCGGCGACGGCATCGACCGCGGCTTCGACGGCGGGAAGCTGTTCGCGGAGCCGTTCAGTAAGTTCGAAGAGTATCCTTGCGATCTCGCGTTCCTCTTTGCCCTTGAGATTCTGCAGTTCGTTGTTGGCCTCGATCGCTTCGAGCGGTTCGACATAGACGGTCTGGCCGCTCGACGAGAAACCATGAGCGACGCCCGTGACCTTACCGCGAAAGTCGGTCTTTACCGGAATCACGAAACGGTCGTTTCGCACGGTCACGATCTCATCCTGGATCGCCGTGCCGGCGTGACGCATTGCCGATTCAAGCGATTTTGTCAGACGCGCCTTTTGAGAGCTAATCTCGCGGCGGATCTTGCCGAGTTCCGGCGAGGCCGAATCGTCGATCTCGCCGCCGGGCAGAAGCTTCTTATTCACTTGATCGATGGCGGCAAGCAGCGTCGGCGGGATGTGCTCGACTATCTGCCAAAGCGTCGGTGCCAGCTCCTTTTCGGGCTGGATCGAGGAACGTGCAAAAAGTGCCTGAGTGCATACGCGAGAGACCTCGAGCATGCGATGAGGCTCGAGTGCTGCATTTTCGATCCTAAGAATTGCGACCGCGTCAGACGGGTCTTCGAGTCCGCTGAACGACCACGATACCTGTTTATCTTCGTTAATAGCGACGGTTTCCGAGATCGCGGCAAGAGCGGCGTCGAGATCCCGGCGATTGGTCAGCGGCCTTAATAGGGCGAAACGATCGACGCCCATCGGCGTTTGGGCATGCCGGCTGACAAGCTCGAGGAGTTTATTATATTCAAGGATGTCGAGTGAAAATGACATTGTGACAATCTGAAAGAACCGACCGCCCGCTTACGCAGGCGGTTCTGACAAAAATCTCTCGCGGACATCCGGCGTCGGCAGCATGCACGCGTCCTGGCGTCCGAAGAGCCGATAACGATTCTTCGCGAACGTTCGATACAAAAGATCGCGAATGAACGTCGGAACGACGATACCAACGTAGCCGAGCGACCAGATCCCGCCGAGCGTTTTCGCGATCCGCAAGCCCGCCGTCGAATGTGTGTACGCTATGTCGTTCTCGATCAGCACGATCGAATCCACATCTTCACCGATACCGTATTTTGCCCGCAATTCCTGCCCGGCCTCAGATTGAAGGGCCGCAAACCTGAACCGTTTTCCAGGATCGTTTCGAATTATGAAATTGACCGAGCCATTGCAGAAATTGCATACTCCGTCGAATAAAACGATCGAGTTCATAAAAAAATTCTACAGCAAGAAGCGGATAGATTTCAGTCGTGTAAGCGAATAAACTCGGAAACATGGAAACGGAAGTCTATTGGAGAGCGGTACAGGAGCGGGACGCGAGGTTTGATGGAGCTTTCGTCTTTGCGGTCAAGACAACCGGAATCTTCTGCCGACCGTCATGCACGGCGAGGCCCGCGAAACGCGAGAATGTCGAGTTTTTCCAGGCTGCGGAGAGTGCGGAGTTTCGTGGCTTCCGGGCGTGTCTCAGATGTAAACCAAAGCAAGCCGACCGAACCGATCCTCAGGTCGAGACGGTCCTCAAAGCCATCGAACTGATGAGCGAAGACACCGAATTGTCGCTCGATGACATTAGTCGCGAGATCGGCATAAGTCCATTTCATTTTCAACGGACATTCAAGGAGATCGTTGGCGTTAGTCCAAAAAAATACGCGGAGGCAAAGAGAATGGAAAAGTTCAAAGATGAACTACGCGGAGGCAGCGATGTCGTCACCGCAATGTACGAGGCAGGTTACGGCTCGAGCAGCCGATTGTATGAGAAGGCCGCGGCCGAACTTGGCATGACGCCGGCGATCTATAAGAAAGGCGGGAAAGGAATGAATATCAACTACGTGATCATGGATTGCGAACTGGGAAAACTGCTCGTGGCGAGGACAAAGCGCGGTATTTGCAGCGTTACGTTTGGTGACGACGCGGACGAAATGCGGGCGGCTCTCGATAAGGAATATCCGAACGCCGAGATCTCGGCGGACGATAAAGACCTGAAGAACGCGGTCGATGCGATCCTCAAGTATCTTGCCGGCAAAAACAAACGCCTTGTGCTGCCGCTGGATCTGAAGGCGACGGCATTCCAGCTTCAGGTTTGGGAGTTCCTTCGGAAGATACCGTATGGAGAAACGCGTTCTTACAGCGAAGTT
>CAYSMU010000457.1:0-2995 GCA_964432145.1 uncultured Chloracidobacterium sp. | reverse complement strand
TTGACCTCGAATACGAGAAAATAGTCCATCTTATCAGGCTTTACAAAATCGAATTCTTCTTTCAAAACATATCCGGCACGTCCCAATTCATCGACGACTTTGTTACGGTCAAGTCCGTGATCGTCGCCGGTACCGTTGCGGTCAATTATGCCGACGAGGGCTCCATTTCGCAGGGCCGGAAGGAGATTTTTCATGAACCGGACCGGCTGGGCGATCTCGTGATAGGTCTTAAGGATCAGAACCGAGTCGATCGAGTCCCTCGGCAGCATCGGATCGTCAAATTTTCCCAAAACCGTCACAATATTCGCCAATTTCTCGTCAACGGAACGTTTTCTAATGTGGTCGATGTACGCCTGATTTATCTCGACAGCGAAAACGTTGCCCGTCGTCCGCTTTGCAGCCCGGGTTGTAAACCATCCTGAACCCGCACCAATGTCGGCGACCGCCCTGTCACCTGATATTTTCAGAATATCCATTACACGAGATATTTGTAATTTCGATTCCCGTTCAGGGTCTTCAAAAATCGACAGATCACCGTCATACGGAGTGCTCGTCCCGCGGTCGATCTTGTCGCCCGAGTTGGACGGAATAGGCGTGGCTGAGGCCGACGCTCTGGCCTTCTGTGACGATACAGGCTCACCGTGATATGCCGCAAACGACAGCACTGCGAGGACAAACATCGGAAGTAGCAGTTTTTTGCCGAATGATTCCATGTTTTTTGCCATTCCCTGCATTTATAGCGCGAGGGCTGCTGCCAATGCGTCCTCGACGATCTCGTCAATTAGTCCGAAGATCAAAGCCTTATCGGCCTTAATACGCCGCGCCGTCATGAACATTTCCAGAGCCGCTGCCTGTCCGATCAGCCGAGGAAGCCGCTGAGTCCCACCCCACCCGGTGATGATGCCAATGCCTACTCCAGGATGACAAAACTCGGCGACAGGTTCTGCGACACGTTGTGTGCAAGACAGTGCAAGATCCAGAGCACCGCCAAAGCACAGCCCATTAACTGCCGCGATCGAAAGAGGCAACGCGGCCACGGCATTCATTAACCGCTGCCCGCGTCGTGCGAAATCCTTTGCCTCTTCGACGCCGACCTTTTCGATCTCCCTGAGGTCAGCGCCAGCGGCAAATATTCCCCCTGAACCGGTGAAAATGACCCTTTCCACTCCGTCGTCCGGGCCGAGGCCCTCAACGATCCTGGTGAGCGAGTTCACCACATCGACCGACAACGGATTCCTGATCTCGGGCCTGTTAAACCTGATCACAAGCGAGCGCCCGATATGATCGACCAGTATGGCGTTGGACATCTTCAAGACTCAGTTAAATAATAGACTGATGTTTCGTACAAACAAAGCACATCCCTGGCACGGCATTGCGATCGGTGACGGCTCGCCTGCGGAGGTTACCGTCTTTATAGAGATCGTTCCCCGCGATACGGTCAAATACGAGGTTGATAAAGAGACCGGATACCTCAAGATCGACCGGCCTCAGCAGTACTCAAATGTCGTTCCGGCAAACTACGGCTTTATCCCGCAGACGTATTGTGCCGAACGGATCGCGAATCGGGCTCGTTCCAAATCGAATATTTCGATCAGTGATGGTGACGGCGACCCGCTCGATATACTTGTGCTTTCTGAGCACCACATCCCGCGAGGCGACATTATACTTAAAGCCCGCCCCATTGGCGGTTTTTGCCTGATCGACGGGGGCGAGGCAGATGACAAGATCATTGCCGTATTAAAAGGCGACAAGGTCTTTGAGCAATACACCGAGATCGCCCAACTGCCGAAGGGCATCCTCGAACGATTCGAACACTATTTTCTGACCTACAAATCATTGCCTGACGAGCCCAATAAGTGCGAGATCGCCTTTTCGTACGGCCGTGAAGAGTCTTACGCCGTGATACGGTCGGCGATCGACGATTACCATGACCTGATCGCGAATTCGGTAACGGTGCCTTAGAAGAATATCGCCCAAGTCGCCAGGTCGTCCGAGAAATTCTCGAAGCGGTGCTCGACACCTGCCTCAACAAAAAACGCATCGCCTGCGGCCGCGGGATATCGTTCACCTGCGATCACCAATTCTCCGAAGCCGCGAACCACAAAGTAGAATTCGTCTTCCTCATGAGAGGTCTGATAATCGGTGCCGCGAGGCGCGAAAAAGACGAGCCGGACGCCCGCCCATTCAAATGGCTCGATATCCCAAACGCCTTTTTTCCATTTTTCGTTGGCCGGCAGGGGCAATTTTGCCAGCATTTCGTCGACGGTGAATCTCATACCGCCAGCATACCGCGAGGATCAGAGGAGGGCCAACTTAAGAGCTGCAGGCAAGACACGTTTCGCCACGACCGGAGCACTTTTCAGGGCAAATACTGTGAGTTTCGGGGCCGCCTTGAGCAGGATCGCCTTCGCCACCGGTTTTGCGATGTCCTTAGCGACGAACTTTGTCGTTACCCACGCCGCCTTGGCCGCCGAACCGACGATTACCATCGCGACATTTGATGAGTCCCGATCGCGTTTTTCGACTACCTTTGACTTAGATTGGGCATTTGCCGCGATCGAGAGTACGAACAACGCGGCGCACACTGCGACGAACCGAAATAGTGATCTTCTCATTGGGTTTGAGGCTCTAAAGCCGAGAGACGAATGCGGAATAAGCCCGAGCGGGCTAATAGGCAGTATACGAGGTCTCACCTCTTTTTGGAAGCGTTTTTTGTCCTCTGTCCGGTGTCCGGCAATTTTCCCACACCGTGTTTATTGGCTTTTCGGTGGAAATGGTCCGGTATGATCGGCCATTCGACGCCTAAGAACATACGTGGATAGCTCGAGATCTCGTCGCAATAAGATCCACCACAGAGATCAAAGAGAACACGGAGGATAGATAACCGCCTCTTCACTCTCAACTCTCAACTCCCCACTCGCCGTGTTCAATGTTCAATTAGTTGCGCGCATAAACGTGCAAAAACAGGCCTATTTTCGCGATTGTTGCAAATTCG
>CAYSMU010000456.1:0-3020 GCA_964432145.1 uncultured Chloracidobacterium sp. | reverse complement strand
GATTTTGCTGCGATGACCAAAACTCTAAAGGGATGGGCGAGTGATGTTTGTGAGGGCCGCATCGTATCGTGCCTTGAAGGCGGTTACAATCTCGAGACGCTGGGTGAAACGGTCAAATCCCATGTAAAGGCATTAGCGGTTTAAGCTCTATCTCGCAGTTTTTCCCGGGCTTTGCCCATCAATTTGCGGTGAGGCTCTGCTTCACCGATATTTGCTCTAACATTCTTGCGGCTACGCCGCCGTTGTGTTACCAACGATAGGTAGCGGCATAGCCGCAAGATTTTCTTGGATCTCACGGAAAAGCACAGCTTTTCCGCAAATAGAGCGGCATAGCCGGATGAAGGCTATCTCAGTTAGATCAGAACAGCGATTTGATCCAACCGCCGTCCACTGCGATCGAGCTTCCCGTGATATAGCTCGCACGTTCAGAAACGAGAAATGCTGCGAGAGCAGCGAATTCATTTGGTTCACCGAGCCGGCGCATTGGGATCTCGGCAGCCCAACGAGCTTTTACCTCATCGGCCGAAAGCCCTTCCTTTTCTGCGAGAAAGTCGATCAACTCCTCAAGCCGTTCCGTTCGCGTGTAGCCTGGCAGAATATTGTTTACCGTGATTCCGTCAGCCGCTACCTCGGCGGCGAGCGTCTTTGCGAAGCCGGTGACCGCGGCCCGCAGGCTGTTTGACAGCATAAGGTTTTCGACCGGCTGCTTCGATGCGATCGACGTAATGTTGAGAATTCGTCCCCAGCCGCGTTCTTTCATTCCGGGCAGGACGAGTCTGGCGAGTTCTACAACGCTGGTAAGCAAGATGCGTGTCGCGTTGTCCCACGATTCGCGAGTTAGCATATCAAACGGTCCCGCGGGCGGCCCGCCGGAGTTTGTGACAAGGATGTCGATTTTACCGAAATGGTCTATACCGCTGTTGACCAGCCGCCCGAGGTCTGCTGCGACAGAAACATCCGCGGCAATGGCCAGCACTTGTGTACCGGTTTCGTTCCGGATCGATTCGGCTGCCACATTGATCGCATCTTCCCTGCGCGAGCAGATCACGAGCGACGACCCTTCTCTTGCGATCTCGCGAGCCGTCGCAAGGCCAAGGCCCTGGCTAGCTGCACACACGATCGCCGTCTTTCCATTAAGGCCCAGGTCCATTTCTATTTCTGCCTCAGATAATCGTCCGTCTTATCGAGCCAATCCTGACGCGGCGGGCTGAAAATATCGACGTCGAGCGTGTCTTCGAGTGCCTCGGCCTTATGCAGTACGTTCGAGGGAATTACCAGTACTTCGCCCGCACTTACGACCTCCTCTCGCATTTCCTCGCCGATCCAAAATTTGAGTGCTCCCTCGAGAATGTACGTTAGCTGTTCGTTCTCATGCGAGTGCTGCGGCACGACGCAGCCTTTTTCGAGATACACATGGGCAAGCATCATTCTGTCGCCGGTGATCAGACGGCGTTCGAGTCGGTCGGTGACGCGTTCGCGGGGCATATCTTCCCAGCGGTATTTGATTACGGTTTGTTCCATATTGAATCACAAATATAGTTCGCCGTGGCGGGAATATCAAAATTCGGATTCGCTCTAATGCAAACCATTCGGCTTGTGCTAACATCTTTTCGTAAACCGTCAAATCTACGGCGAGGAGGTACTACGATGCCGGATATCGAGATTCCGTGTGTTCAATGTCGAGAGGTCTTTATTTTCAGCGAAAAGGAACAGGAGATCTTCTACCAGCGAAATATGATGCCGCCTCAGAGATGCCCGCGATGCCGTTCAAAAAAGGCGGCAATGCGCGAAGATGCGCCTACGCGGTTTGAGATAGTTTGCGACAATTGCGGAAAACACGACACCGTTCCGTTCCAGCCGAAGGTTGGCCGGTCGGTACTTTGCAAGGAATGCCATGAAGCGAGCCGGTCAAGGGCTCGCCACGCATAGTTATAATTGCCCATTTTCACTTTAAATTATGGAATTTGAAACAGTTACATATCATTTGGCCGATTCGGTGGCGACGATCACGATGAACCGCCCCGACACCTTGAATGCCTTGTCGATGCAATTGACCGAGGATCTGCATACGGCGTTTCAGCGTGTTACCGAGGACAAGGCCCGGGCGGTAGTCTTTACCGGCAATGGGCGTGCATTCTGTGCCGGAGGCGACCTTCGAGAGATGCAGGCAATGTGGGAGAAAGAAGGCCGCATCGAGGCTTTTCTCGAGGACCCGCTCGCTGCGCTCCACAATGTTATCCGGGTAATGCGCGAAACGCCCGTGCCGATAATTGCCGCGGTCAACGGCGTTTGCGCCGGTGCGGGCGTTAACTTTGCTCTTGCGAGCGATATCGTAATTGCCGCTGAGGATGCGACTTTTAGGGAAGCGTTCGTACGGATCGGCCTTTCGCCGGATTGCGGCGGAACATTCTTTCTACCTCGGGCTGTAGGCGACAAAATAGCCGCTGAGATGTTCATGACTGGTGACTCCATCGACGCGAATCGGGCCGTGCAGATCGGAATGATAAATCGTGTGGTCCCCGCGGCTTCGCTCCTCGAGGAAGCTACGGCATTGGCGAATCGACTTGCGGCCGGCCCGACTGGAGCGATAGGCCGGATCAAGAAAATGCTGGACGCAAGCTCGACAAACGATCTCAAATGGCAGCTTGAACTGGAACAGGAATGCCAGATCGAGTCAGGCAAGTCCGATGATTTCAAGGAAGGCGTGGCCGCATTCTTTGAAAAACGCCCGCCGAATTTTACCGGAAACTGAACTGACAACATGTTCACACTGATGGGCTCATATGAGAATATGGGCCTCCTTATTTTGGCGAAAATACCAAAGCTTTGGATCTCGCGGATCGAAAAGCGGCTGCCTCCTGAATTTGCGGAATAGTTGTATTCTTGACCCCTATTCCGCGAATTTTGGGCAGTCTGGTCACCGGAATAGGGCATTCTGGTCACGCTTTTTTGCGCGGTTGTTCCGACTCATCGCTCCATCGCATCGACGCCGGAAACGACACGGTATCGCGGCCATTACA
>CAYSMU010000455.1:0-3031 GCA_964432145.1 uncultured Chloracidobacterium sp. | reverse complement strand
CCCTGTTGAACTGATATATCCATGCGCGGCGAAGGTGCTCTGCCTCGTCGAGGTCGGGAGCTTTATGATCGGTGCCGCCCTCGAGGCTGTCGAGTGCCCTTGCGGCAGAACGAGCATGATCATCGGGCTGAGCAGGATCAGGCATCGTGTTGAGGATCTCGGTGAAAACTCGCCTCGCGTCCTCGGGCCTGTTCGCCAGCATATACGCCTCGGCAAGCAAAGCTTCTCGCTCGCGGCGATAAACGGCCGGTGGTGCTGACGATGCCGAGTTGCGACCCGTTGTGGTAAGAATGCGTATCGTCTCTGAATAATTGCCGGTCTCGAGATTGTTACGCGCAATCCGTTCGGGGGCAGCGACCGCGATCGGACTTTCGTGGAAGCTCATGTCCAAACGGCGCAGATAGATTCGTTCGAGGAGCAGGTTTCCTGTCTGGCGTGCGAGCTTGGCAAGCCGGCCGAGGGCGTGCGGGGACAACGTCGAATCTCTTTGAACGACACTCAGGTAGTTGGCCGCCGCGAGTGCAAGCTGGCCATTCGACTCCGCCGTCCTTGCCAGCAAATAATCAAGGTCCGCGGCGGCAAAACCTCGGGCATCGCGGGCCTTTTCTTCGAGAAGAATGGCAATTCCCTGAACGCGGTCTCCCTTCGCGACCAGCGAGACAGACCTGCGCCGAACATCGTGCTGTGATTGCGGCATTACAGGGGCGAAGAACGCTGCGATGACCACTAATACTGCTGCCCGACGCCTCATATGTTTCGATTTTAGCAAAGTAGCGTAAACTTCGGTAAAATCATCTTTTATAACCAATATGTCAGCACGAATTCTTAGCGGGAAGGCGATAGCCGAGGCGATCAAAGCCGAGGTCGCTGCGGAGGTTGCCGATCTTAAGGAAGTACACGGATTTGCACCATGTCTCGTCGTCGTTAGGGTGGGCGAAGATCCGGCGTCGGCGGTTTACGTCGGCAGCAAGGTCAAGACCGCCGAGGAACTCGGAATCATCTCCGAACACAGGCATTTCGATGCGGACACGCCAAAGGAAAAGATCGTTGAGGCTGTCAATGAACTGAACGACCGCAGCGATGTCGACGGCATTCTCGTCCAACTGCCGCTGCCGAAGCATATTGACGAACGCGAAGTACTCGAGCTTATCGATCCGGAAAAAGACGTTGACGGCTTTCATCCGATGAACACAGGCCGCCTGATGCAGGGCTATGAATCGCTCGTGCCGTGTACCCCCGCCGGCGTCATCGAGATCCTAAAGCGCTCGGATATCGAGATCGCAGGCAAGCACGCTGTCGTCGTCGGCCGAAGCAATATTGTCGGCAAACCGATGGCGATGCTTCTGCTTCAGCAGAACGCAACCGTGACTATCTGCCATTCGCGAACCCGCGATCTGCGGTCGGTTACACGGCAGGCCGACATTCTGGTCGCGGCGATCGGCCGGGCAGGATTCATTCGCGGCGAACACATCGGCGAAAATGCGACCGTCATCGACGTTGGCATCAATAATGTCTCGGACCGCGAAATTGCCCGCGAGCTTTTTGCGGAAGAGGATCTTGAAAAGCGCTTCGCGGCGATCGAGAATCGCGGCTTCACGCTCGTCGGAGACGTAAACCCGAAAGAAGCTGTCGAAAAAGCCGAAGCGTTCACACCGGTTCCCGGCGGTGTCGGTTTGCTTACCGTCGCGATGCTGATGAAAAATACGGTCGAGGCCGCGAAAATGCGGAGAAAGATCTGACCGAAGAGAACAAAGAGAAGACGGATAAAGGCGTCATTTCTTTTCTCTGTGTTCTCGGTTAACTCTGTGGTGAATAAATCTTATGAATTTTGAAGAATACCAATCCGAGGCCGGCAAGACGGCTCTTTACCCGCGGCGAATGGCCAATCTCGAATATCCGACACTCGGCCTTGCGGGTGAGGCCGGCGAGGTCGCCAATATTGTCAAGAAGATCCAGCGTGACCACGGCGGCGTGATTAACGATGAGATCAGGACAAAACTCAAGGACGAACTCGGCGACGTGCTCTGGTATATCTCCGCTTGTGCGGACGAACTCGGCCTGACGCTCGCCGAGATCGCCGAATTCAATGTCGATAAACTGGCGAAACGACACGGAAAATAACGGAAAATGAAAAGTGGAAAATGGAAAATCGTGAAAATGTACTGAAGGCCAAATCCTACGATTTTGCGTTAAGGATCGTTAAGCTCTACAGACATTTATCTGAAAACAAGAAGGAGTTTGTTCTGTCAAAACAGATCCTTCGATCGGGAACGTCCATTGGCGCAAATGTAGCCGAAGCAAATCAGGCTCAGTCAAAAGCAGATTTCATTCACAAACTTTCCATCGCCCACAAAGAATCATTTGAAACAGAATATTGGTTTTGTTTGCTACGTGATAGTGAATATCTTAGCGTTCCCCAGGCCGATTCTCTTTTAGTAGGTTGCAGGGAGCTACAAAAACTACTGACTTCCTCACTAAAGACTTCAAAGGCAAACAAATGAATTTTCCACTTTCCATTTTTCGCTTTCCATTATGTTGAAGGTCGGATTGACAGGTTCAATTGCCGTCGGCAAGTCCTTTGTTTGTGACTGCTTTCGCGAGCTGGGCTGCCGCATATTGGATTCTGACGAGACGGCCCGCAAAGTTGTCGCAAAAAATTCTCGCGGCCTGGCAGAGGTCGTCGAACATTTTGGCACCGGTATTTTGACGGCCGACGGCAGACTCGATCGCAAAAAAATGGCAGCGATCGTCTTTGCCGACAATAAGAAGCGGCTCTTACTCAACGCGATCATTCATCCTCGTGTATTCCACGCTCAAGATAGCTGGCTCCGCAGGCAAGAGCACGTCGACCCAGGCGGGATCGCGATAATCGACGCTGCATTAATGATCGAATCCGGCGGGTACAAGCGATTCGATAAACTGATTGTTGTGTGGTGCAAACCTGATATACAATTGAAACGGTTGATGTTACGCGATAATTTGAGCGAAACGGAGGCCCGCCTGCGGATCGGCTCGCAGATGCCGCAAGAGG
>CAYSMU010000454.1:0-3038 GCA_964432145.1 uncultured Chloracidobacterium sp. | reverse complement strand
CAATTTCGCGTTCACAGGCGATGCGTGCGGCTGTCCCATAACGTCGCCTGATAACAAGGTCAGCTGGTGGAAAGGCGAGGGTAACCCAAACGACACAGCGGGAACAAATAACGGTACACTCGTAGGCGGCACGACGTACGTTACCGGAAAGGTCGGCCAGGCATTCAATTTCAACGGCACCAATGCCGGCGTAACCATTCCTCACAACACCAACCTCAATGTCAATCCTGGCGGCTTCTCAACGGAGTTTTGGATGCGATCTAACGGCCCTCAAGGCGGGCAGGCACTGGTGGTGGACAAATCGCACGGGTTTGTCGATTCGGCGGGTTGGGCGTTTCAGGCGACCAACGGATCGTCTAACGCAATCGCGTTCTTTATGGGTGCCGGCGGCGGCGGGTCAACCAACTTTGTCGGGGTCGCCTCGAGCGTGAATCCCTTTGATGGTAACTTTCACCACATTGCGGGCACGTGGGACGGCAGCAACATTCGCCTTTACGTCGACGGTGTATTGCAGGGAACGACAGCCTTTACGTCGCCCGTCAATAATACGCGCGCCGTAAATATTGGCTATGCATGGGGCGGCGGGTCGCCGCAGCGATGGTTCAACGGGATAGTCGATGAGGTCGCCGTATATTCACGCGCACTTTCAGAGAGCGAGATCCGCGGTGCCGCAGGTGTTTGCGGCGGCGGGACACCAACTCCGACCCCGACGAATACCCCGACAGCGACGCCCACCGCCACACCGGGTCCATGTGCCAGCCAATGGACGCTCGGGCAATGGTATTCGTTCAACGGACACAATTACTCGGTCCAGCAGATCACAGGGACCCCGAGTTGGCACGCGGCTCATTCGCAGGCTCGTTCACTGACTGCCCCAGGCGGAGCGCGCGTAGATCTGGCCGCCATATCATCGACGGCGGAGAACAACTTTATCTTTAACGGGATCGACTGTCCGACATATTGGGCTCTTGATGGGGCAAATAACAATGAAGGGCCTAACATCGGAGGTTATCAACTCGACAAGAACGCTGAACCGTCAGGAAACTGGGCGTGGACGAGCGGAGATCCGTTTTCGTTCACAGCTTGGACGCCCGGTGAGCCGAATAATTTCGGCGGGACGGAGGATGCGACAACCTTCTTTACTCAGGGTAATAATCGCGCCGCAACGTGGAACGACATCGGCCTAGGCAGCCCGTCAGTAATTCAGTATTACATTGCCGAATCAGTCGATCCACAGGCATGTGTGACGCCGCCCTCACAGATGGTCGCGTGGTGGCCGGGAAACGGTAACGCGACCGATGTGCAGGGAGGCCGTCATGGGACGCTTCAGAACGGGGCGGGCTTTGCCACGGGTTTTGTCAATCAGGGATTTTCCTTCGACGGGGTCAATGACCACGTGAGCGTAGCCGACAGCCCCGTTTGGGCCTTTGGGAATAACCCATTTTCCATTGATGCCTGGGTCAAACTCGATACGGTCAATGCTGAGAACCCGATCGTCGCTCACAACACCGGGAACGGCGCGCAAAACAAGTGGGGATTCACGTTAAGGAATGACCGGCTTCAGTTTCATATCAACAGCCCGTCGATCGGCAACCCGGGCGTCACACTGCAGTCGGCGCAGATCCCGATCACCGCAAATACGTGGTATCACGTCGCGATCACCAGGTCAGGCTCGACATATATCTTCTATCTGAACGGCGTGCCGGTATCGACCGCAACGGACGGAAATGCGATCCCCGATGCCACGACGGCGTTGACTATCGGCTGGAACGGCGAAACAACCGGAAGCTCTTCTATTTATTACCTCGACGGTCTCATTGACGAGCTTGAGATATTCAGCAAGGCACTTTCACCGCAGGAGATCGCATCAATGATAGTGGCCGGGCCATCAGGCAAGTGCCTGTCAGTGACGCCCACACCGACAAGTACCCCGACAGCCACACCCACGAATACACCGACGGCGACACCGACGAATACACCGACAGC
The DNA here is from genome assembly GCA_964432145.1 of uncultured Chloracidobacterium sp. GTDB lineage: Bacteria > Acidobacteriota > Blastocatellia > Pyrinomonadales > Pyrinomonadaceae > OLB17. The sequence continues at coordinate 1,052 of CAYSMU010000454.1, read as the reverse complement.
GACGCCAACGGCCACACCGACTCTGACGCCGACAAATACGCCGACGGCGACACCGACGAATACGCCTACAGCTACGCCGACGAATACACCGACGGCGACGCCTACAGCTACTCCGACGGTTACACCGACGCCGCTTCAATGCCGCATCCCGGCGTTGACCCCATTATTGAACGATCCAAATGACCAGTTCGACGCATTCGATTTCGATGCTTTCGCACTGCAAAATGGCGGTGCGAGCTTGCTGACCGGGCGCCCGGGCGGCGGGGACATTGATGCCAGCGTTGGGTGCCTCGCTAATGCGGTGACGCAAGCCGGCGGGACGTTCACGCTGACGTCGCAATGGCGTCCGGGCTTGTACCAGAATCATTTTGTCGAGGTCTTTGACCGCTGGGTCACGCAAAAGCTGGAATGGAACAACACAGCAGCGTGTCAGCCGCGAAAGCAAGAGGTGCAGCCCCACGCCGCCGCCCATCGGGTAAGCAGTTCGGTGTGTACGCTCGCTGACGGGTGTCCGCATCCCGCGGGACGAAGTTTCGACGCGACGATCACCAATGTCGCGAACATCGACACGCTCGCCGCGCAATGCAATCTGCACAGGCCCGTTGCGGGTGACGGTGTGGGCCTCCACTTTGAGCTGATAAATCGGCCGGTGATCGAGCTCCTGTCACCAAACTCGGCTCCGGCAGGTGCGGGAGCTCTCAAGCTTATCGTCAAGGGCAGCAACTTCTCGCCAACTGCCGTTGTTCGATGGAATGGACAGGCTCGTGAGACCTATTACTACGGAAAACGCTTTCTGATCGCCATTCTCACTACCGCCGATCTTGCGTCAGCGGGGGTAAATCAGGTCAGGGTCTTCAATCCCGGTTCGGTGGGCGGCAACGGAGAGTCCGACCCCGTGAACTTTACCGTGACCGCATCTCCCGCCCCGGCCGAACAGCCGTCGGCCGAGGGGCGATCCGACGCCGGTGAAACTCCGTCCGCGGCGACGGTCGTGTTGGCGACCAAGGAGCTTGTTGGTGATGAGTATCGTTACAGTTACCGCCTGATAAACA
>CAYSMU010000453.1:0-3040 GCA_964432145.1 uncultured Chloracidobacterium sp. | reverse complement strand
CCCATAGCGCAGATGATCTCTTTGTCGTAGCTCGTATAGGGTTCGCCGATCGCCTTTTCACCAAGGAAAATCGAACCAACGATCTCGTCCCGCACCACAAGCGGAATAAACAATTCGATACGTCGATGATCGAAACTGACATTATGTATCTGAAAGAAAGGCAGCACCTGTGCCTCGCGGATCTCGATCGGGTTGAGCCCGTTGGCCAGGAACTGACGCTCGTCCTCGCCGGTCACCATCAAACTTAGCGGAAAATCGTCACCGAGGCCGCGGATCGCGAGCATATTCATCTCGTGCCCAAAGCGTGAATATCTCGCGACAGCACCCCGCATGATACCGAGTGCCCCGGAGAGCAAGTGGAGCGACGTCCGGATCGTCTCTTGAAAATTATTCTTGTTAGTGATCTCCTGGCCGAGTTCCGCCAGTGCCCCGAATGCGTGGATCAGCTTGTTGTCGTATTCGACCATATGTTCGTTAATCGTGAAAATTCACGCTCAAGCGATGGTTACATGCTTCGTGAGTCCGAGCATTTCAAATAGCTCGACAGTCGTTTCGTTCATATCCGAAAACACGACCGTGGCACCCATACTCGAGGCATTATCGATCACTCCCAGGAGGATCGAAATGCCGATGCTGTTGACCAACTCGGTCTGCGAGAAGTTGACGATCAGCTCTTTACAGCCCGATTCGATACGGCGTCTGCACTCGTACTCGATCTTTTCGCCCGTGAGTTTGTTAAGGTAGTCGCCGGCGTAGATCACCGACCTTTCGTCAGACACTTCGGCCGAGACAGCGATTCGGGAATCTGTGATCACTTAAATATCGTCCTTGTTTAATTTAGCTCGTGCGCTCGTAGAAACTACTTGAACAGTATTTCTATCACAGTGGCGCCGAGAAAACAACCGATTTGTGATAAACGAAAGCCTAATGTTTGTGCGGGACACGCCCGAATTCGGCGAGTATCGGGGCGAGGTGCCTAACCGCGACCGCGTGGGAGAGGCCGTTTGTTGCCAAAATGCCGTTGCGATTCTGAAGGTCGGCGCCGTCGTAACGCATCTCGTAGCCGAAAAGGTCCGTGAAGCGGCCGCCGGCTTCCTCGAGAATGATCTGCGGGGCACAGGTATCCCAGAGCTTTGTTCTCGGGCTCGGGTGAATATAAATGTCGCACGATCGTTCGGCAATAAGCCCAACTTTTAGGCCGACAGAACCGCGACGCTCTATCCGGGAAAATCCAAAATGCTCGATGATCCGCTTCATTCTGGGGCTGGCGTGGTTTCTTGACATCGCGAGCTTCATCTCTCGAAACGACTGTACGTTCGACACCTCGACCCGCTCGGGTTCACCGACGCCCCTGATCGCAAAGGCCCCGTTACCCTTTGAGGCGTACAGCACAACGTCGTGATACGGAAGCAGAACGACGCCTGCAACCGCAATACCATCGTCTGCCAATCCGATCTGCACGGCGAAATCGCCGTCATGATTTACAAAGCCGGAAGTTCCGTCGATCGGGTCGATTATCCATAGACGCCGCTTCGACATTCGTAGATCGAGATCGTCCGTTTCTTCTTCCGATAGTATTCCATCGCCCGGAAACTCGGCGGCAAGCGCGTCAACGATGATCCGGCTCGCCTCTCTATCGGCGGCGGTTACTGGTTCGCTGTGGTCATCGACCCCGATCTTTTCTTCGGTCTCAAACCCCTCGGCGTAATGTTTAAGAATGGCAGTCGAGGCAAGCTGCGCGACTGAGATCGCAGCCTCCAGCTCGTGTTGAAGCATTAACTACAATTTAACACGCCACGAGGAGCAAAGTTAAATTCACGAGTTTTCGACCGGCTCCGTAATTCCGCAGCGTGGGCACGTCAGGAATCGGCGGGTCTTGTCGGTCCATTTCGCAAGGGCGTGGCTCGCCAGGGCCGGAGACTTGCTCTCGGCCTCACCTTCGCGAAAAACACGCGAGCGACTTCCAACGCGGTCCTCGGATACCAATATGTCCTTTTCGCATTGGCGGCAGATCCAACCAAATCCTGCGTTGTAAAAATCGTTGAGTTCCTGCATTTAAAGAAATGCGGTGAGCGTCGAAAGCCCACCGCAATTGCTCTCTACGAGTAATGAACCTAATTTATCCGCCGCGATGCACCGCCCGCCGGCGCCGCGAATAACTTGACCGGCACGGTCACAGTCCGGCCGCCCCGATAAACCTCAACGCTTACGGTATCACCGATCTGCTTCTTGTCGAGCAAACGATATAGATCGTCGAGGTCATTCATCTTTTGGCCGTCGACCGCGAGGATGATATCGCCGATATTACCGTCCGCGGTGACCCCGCGAAGGCCGGCGCGATCTGCCGAGGCTCCGGGCTGCACTTGGTACACCATCAAGCCCTGCTCGACCGGGAGCCGATAACCCCGTTGGACTAGATCCTGCACCGCCGGCAGCGTCGCTCCTAGCTTCGGGCGGCGAACCTCACCAAATTGGATCAGTTGAGGTATTACCCGCTTTGCGGTATTAACAGGAACCGCGAAACCGACGCCCACCGAACCGCCGGCCGGCGAAAGTATCTGCGAATTGATACCAATCATCTTGCCGAATTTATCGAGCAGCGGTCCGCCCGAGTTTCCCGGATTGATAGACGCGTCAGTCTGGATGGCCGCATCGATCGGTCTGTTGTTCCTCGCCCTGATCGGACGTTGGAGCCCCGAGATCACACCTGTGGTCAACGTGCGGTCGAGCCCGAAGGGATTACCGATCGCCAGGACCTTCTGCCCGACGACCAACTTGTCCGAGTCGCCAAGCGGAACCACCGTCAAGCCTGCCGGCGGGTCGATCTTAATGACAGCGAGATCGGTGTCAGGATCGCCGCCGACCACCTTTGCCGGATAGACCTTGTCACCGCCAAAGCTGACAGTGAGCTTTTGCGCACCCTCGATCACGTGGTAATTCGTCAATATATGGCCGTTGGTGTCGATCGCTGAGCCTGAGCCGTTGCCCTTGCCTTCCTGCTCATTGCCCCACCAATCCTGCGTATAGGATGTAGTATTGA
>CAYSMU010000452.1:0-3055 GCA_964432145.1 uncultured Chloracidobacterium sp. | reverse complement strand
TCTGCCAACCGGGACCGAGGCCCAAGCCTCTGCCGGCGGAACTCGGCTGCTTCGAAGCCCTTCGGTCAGTGCTAGCCAGATCGCCTTCGCATACGCACAAAATATTTGGGTCGTCCCACGCGCCGGCGGGGCAGCGCGGCGCGTCACGAGCTTTCAGGGACAAACTGCTAATCCGAGTTTTTCACCTGATGGACGGTGGATAGCATTCTCGGGCGAGTATGCGGGAAATCAGGATGTCTATGTCGTATCCGCCGAGGGCGGCGAGCCGAAACGCCTTACGTGGCATCCCGGCGGCGACACCGTCCAAGGTTGGATGCCGGATGGCAAAACGATCATTTTCACTTCAGGACGCGCGACATGGGCACCTGGCGGCACAACGCGATTCTGGACCGTCGCGGTTGAGGGCGGCGCTGAAACTCCCATGGCAATACCACGAGGCTTTCAGGGCAAGATCTCGCCGAACGGAACACACATCGCGTACAGAATGAACAGTTCATGGGACGACGAACGCCGAAACTATCGCGGCGGCCAGAACCGGCCGATCTGGATCGTCGACCTTAAGACCTATGACCTGGTTTCGCCCCCATGGACAGATTCCAAGGACATCGATCCGGTATGGGTCGGCAACACCGTCTTTTACATTTCCGATCGCGACGGCGTACAAAACATCTGGTCGTACGATCTGGCCTCGAAGAAGAATACGCAGGTCACGAAGTTCTCGGATTTTGATGTGAAGACATTGGATTCCGGTGCCGGAGCTGTCGTATTTGAACGAGGCGGCTACATATACGAGCTCGATCCGAAAAATGGACGCGATAAGATCGTTCCCATTACTGTTTCCGGTGATTTCCCGTGGATGATGCCGCGTTGGGAGGACGTCTCCGCCCGGATGACAAACCTCGAGATATCACCGACCGGCAAACGCGTCCTGGTCGAGGCCCGCGGCGAGATATTCACTATTCCGGCAGAAAAAGGCGATGTGCGAAACCTGACCAATTCCAGCGGTGCCGCCGACCGCGACCCGGCGTGGTCGCCCGACGGCAAGTCGATCGCGTATTTCAGCGACCGGACCGGCGAATACAAACTCTACATCGCAAATCCCGACGGCCTGGCGCCGCCGCGTGAGATAAACATCCCGAATCCTAAACACTATTACACCGTTTCGTGGTCGCCCGATTCGAAAAAGATCCTTTGCCACGACACTGACCTCAAAGTCTGGGTGATCGACGCAGCAAGCGGAGCGATGAAGCAGGTCGGCCAAGACCCGTTGATGGTTCCGCAGCGCACACTAAACCCGACGTGGAGCCCTGATTCGAAATGGGTGGCATATTCATCACACCTTCGTTCAACGTTTAGGGCGATCTTCGTCGCGAACGCAGAGACTGGTGAGGTCAAACAGGTCACCGACGGCCTGTCCGACGCGACCTGGCCCGTTTGGGACGCAAGCGGCAAATATCTTTGGTTTCTGGCGTCGACCGATTTCGGGCTGCGTTCCCAGTGGCTCGACATGACAAGCTATCCGTTCCAGCCGAACTACGGTCTCTACATGGCAGTACTCAGCAAAAAGGAGTCGAGCCCGCTGCTGCCCGAAAGCGACGAAGATACCGGGATCGCGGCTCCTGCCGCTAATCGTCCCGCACGGCCCGAAGGCACAGGGGATGCTCCGGCGGGCGGCCCGGCCGCCAACCGACCCCGCGGCCCCGTTGCCGTCACGATCGATTGGGAGGGACTGTCTAAGAGAATAATGTCGGTCCCCGGCATTCCGGAAAGGCAATATTCTAATCTGCAGGCAGGAGCCGACGGGACAGTTTTCTACCTTGAAGCCGGACGTACCGCTGGTGGTCCAGGTGGCGGCGGGAACGCGTTGGTCCGCTATCGGCTGAGCGACCGGCGTGCCGCAGACTATGTTAACGGTGTCGCGACTTATTCGGTGAGCGCCGACGGAAAGAAGCTGGTCTATCGTGCGGGCGGCGGTGGCGGCCAGGGCGGTCCTGGTGGAGGCGGCGGAGCCGCTGTCGCTCCTTCCCTTTTCATCGTTGATGCCGATGCTCGAACGGCACCCCAGCCGGGAACCGGCCGCTTGAGCTACAGCCTGCGGATGTACCTCGACCCGCGGGAGGAATATAAACAGATCTTTAACGAGGGCTGGCGCAATCAGCGGGATTACCTGTACGTGCCGAACTTGCACGGAACAAATTGGCCAAAAATGAAGGAAATGTACGGTGCAATGCTTCCCTACGTAATGCACCGTGCCGATCTCAATTACCTGATGGATATGATGGGCGCCGAAATAGCGATCGGCCACTCTTACGTTCGTGGGGGCGATATGCCCGATGTGCCCAACAGTAATGTCGGTCTGCTAGGTGCTGACCTTGTAGTCGAGAACGGCCGTTATCGGATCACACGTATCTATGACAACGAGAACTGGAATCCGGACCTGCGTTCGCCTCTGGCTGTTCCCGGTGTCAATGTGAGCGTCGGTGATTATCTGGTCGCTATCAATGGCGTCGAGCTTAAGGGGACAGACAATATATATCGCTTGCTCGATGGTACGGCCAACCGCCAGACTCAGATCACTGTCAACGACAAACCTTCAATGGACGGCTCCCGGTCGGTCATTGTCGTTCCGACGCCCAGCGAGGCGGCCCTTCGAACCCGGGCGTGGATCGAATCTAACCGCCGGCTTGTCGAACAACTCTCGGGCGGCCAGCTTGCCTATGTCTATGTCCCGAATACGGGTCAGCCCGGATATACGAGCTTTAACCGCTATTACTTCTCGCAGCAGGACAAGAAAGGCGCCGTGATCGACGAACGCTACAATGGCGGCGGGTCGGCGGCGGATTATATTATCGACGTTCTCCAGCGTGATTTTGACGGTTATTTCAATAATGTCGCCGGTGACCGTTATCCGTTCACAAGCCCATCGGCAGGAATTTGGGGGCCAAAGGTAATGATCATCAACGAAATGGCCGGCTCGGGCGGCGACCTTATGCCGTATATGTTCCGCTTTCGCAAGGTGGGCCCGCTGGTCGGGAAGCGGACCTGGGGCGGCCTC